>JAGREZ010000525.1:4188-4495 GCA_020446285.1 Geminicoccaceae bacterium | reverse complement strand
TCGACAAGCTTGCCGCCCTTGGTCATGCGGAAGATCTTGGGCAGCGGCCAGGGCGGCGTGTAGCTCTCGAGTCTTTCCACGGCACGCGGGGAGAGGGCGATCATGCCATGCTGTGCCTCGCCGCCGAGAACCTTCTGCCAGGACCAGGTGGTGACATCGAGCTTCGCCCAGTCGAGCGGCATGGCGAAGGCCGCCGATGTGGCGTCGCAGATGGTGAGCCCGCGACGGTCGGCGGCAATCCAGTCGGCATCCGGCACGCGGACACCCGATGTCGTGCCGTTCCATGTAAAGACGATATCCCGTTCGG
>JAGREZ010000525.1:2001-4134 GCA_020446285.1 Geminicoccaceae bacterium | reverse complement strand
CGATCCGGAGCTGCTTGCGCGCATCGGTGAGCCAGCCCGCTCCGAAGCTTTCGAAGGCGACCACATCAACACCGCGAGCGCCGAGCATCGACCACATGGCCATTTCGAAAGCGCCCGTATCGGAGGCCGGGACGATGCCGAGGCGATAATTCTCGGGCATGCCGAGCAGTGCCTTCGAGCGATCGATCACCTCGGCGAGGCGGGCCTTTGCCGGAGCCGCACGGTGCGAGCGTCCGGTCATCGCTCCTTCAAGCGCCCGGATCGACCAGCCGGGCCGCTTGGTCGTCGGTCCGGAACCGAAACAGGGGTTCGAGGGGCGCGCGGACGGCTCTTTCATGTCCTGGCTTTCGTCGCTTGGGGAGAAGAACGCGGCGAAACCTAGAAGGAAAGTTTGTGCGCTGCAACAACCAGCTCGGGCGGCATTGTGTCAGTGGCGCGCGCCGGTTTGCCCGGCTCTCCCGTGACCGTCACAGGCTGACCCGCGTGCGGCGCGATGTGGCCATGATCGCGAAGATGAACATGCCGAGCGCACAGACGAGCATCCCGATGGCCATGGGATAGGGCGAATGCCACTGCAGCGAGCCCACGAGCTGCGCCACCAGGGAAGCCGTGATCATCTGCGCGAAGCCGGCAAGGCCGGATGCCGCTCCGGCCATGTCGGGCCGCACGCTCACCACGGCCGCCTGCGAATTGGGCATGGCGATACCCTGAAAATAGCCGGTCAGGATCATGGGCACGAAAACCGACCAGGGCGACCAGGGAAGGGCCAGGAGCAGGACGATGCTCAGGACCGTGCCGAACAGCGCGCCGCTCGCTCCGAAGACGATCTTGCGATCGACCGACACGCGAAGGCCCACGGAAGCGGAGGTGAAGTTGCCGACCATGAAGGCGAGCGAGATCAGCATGAACATGAGCCCGTACTGCGCCGTCGGCAGGCCCATCACCGTGATGACCACATAGGGCGCTGCGGCGATGAAACCGAAGAAAACGGACATCGAGAACGCGCCCTGGGCCATGTAGGCGATGAACGGGCGATCATGCAGAAGAAGGCTGAATGCGCGCAGTGTTCCCCGGTTGCCGCCGCCTGAACCTGACGAGGCCGGTCGCGTCTCCTTGAGCCGGAAGAGGACCGCGACGAAGACGAAAAGGCCGAAAAGCCCGGAAACCGCGAAGACCGAGGGCCAGCCCATCCATTCCGCGAGGATTCCCCCCAGCGCCGGGGCAAGCATGGGTGCGACCACCATTGCCATGGTGACATAGGCCATGGCGGTGGCGGCCTCGTCGCGCGAATAGATGTCGCGGATGATGGTCCTCGACAGCACCATGCCGCCGACGCCGCCCGCGGCCTGGATGATGCGCCCGGCGATGAGGATCTCGATCGTCGGCGCGATGACGCAGATCAGGCTGCCGACGAGAAAGATGAACATTCCGGCGATCATGACCGGACGGCGGCCGAGTGCATCGGAGATGGGGCCGTAGAACAGGGTCGCCACCGCCATGGCCATGCCGGACAGGCTGAAGACGAGCTGTGCGGTCGCCGCACTGACATCGAATTCGGTCTGGATCGCGGGCAGGGCCGGCAGGAAGATCTGCATGGCGAATGGCCCGAGAGCGGTGGCGATGACCAGTACGAGCACCAGCCTCGAGCGGGCGGATAGGCTGAACAGACGAATGGGCGTTTCCAGTAACCGATAGCGGACAGGCGCGGGGACCGAGGGTCCGAACATGTGCCCTTGGCGTCGATTTGACCAGAGGGGGAAATGGAAAAGAGTGTCGGGAGGAACGAGAAAGCAGTCGTTTCATGACGATGGCTGTGTTAGCAGCATGTCGGGAAAGGCCGATGGAATTGTCGCCGTCGCGCGTTGGGTACAGCGATCTGCGGAGAAGGGACTTGGGATCTTCCGGCAAGCCGGAGCTGAAGGTGTTGCTGGCCGGTCCGCGTGGCTTCTGCGCCGGCGTGGAGCGGGCGATCAGGATCGTCGAGATGGCGCTCGCCGAACACGGCGCGCCGGTCTATGTGCGTCACGAAATCGTGCACAACCGGCATGTGGTAAGCGATCTGGAAGCCAAGGGTGCGGTCTTCGTCGATGAGCTCGACGAGGTTCCCGATGACGCGCTCGTGGTCTTTTCCGC
>JAGREZ010000525.1:1655-1987 GCA_020446285.1 Geminicoccaceae bacterium | reverse complement strand
CATGGTGTGCCCAGGAGCATTCCCGACGAGGCCCGTCGACGGCGGCTGCTCTTCGCGGATGCGACCTGCCCGCTCGTCTCCAAGGTGCATCGCGAGGTGGAGCGCCACCACAGGGACGGGCGCCGGATCGTGCTGATCGGTCACGCCGGCCATCCCGAGGTGGAAGGGACGATGGGACAGGTCGCGCACGGTGCGGTCGTTCTCGTCGAGACGGTGGAGGATGTGGCGGCGCTGGAACTCGATGCGCGGGAACGTCTCGCCTATGCGACGCAGACCACATTGAGCGTGCAGGATACGGCGGCGATCGTCGCGGCCCTCAAGGAGCGCTTTCC
>JAGREZ010000525.1:0-1544 GCA_020446285.1 Geminicoccaceae bacterium | reverse complement strand
TCATCGAATTCACTGCGTCTCGTCGAGATTGCAAGACGTTCGGGCTGTCCGCGCGCGCATCTGGTCGAAAGTGCACGGGATCTGGATCCGCGCTGGCTCGACGGGGTTTCCGTCGTCGGCATCTCGGCCGGTGCCTCAGCGCCCGAACTGCTCGTGCAGCAGGTGATCGACGAGCTCGGCACCCGTTTTGCGGTCGATGTCGAGCTTGCGGAGATCGTGCGCGAGGACGTGACCTTCCGTGCGCCGCCGATCCCGAAAAGAGCGCCGGCCGGGGCTTCCTGAGGTCGGCAATGGCGGTCTACACGCATATCGACGAGGATCAGCTCGACACACTTCTCGCCGGATTCGAGCTCGGCGAGGTGAAGGCGCTCAAGGGAATCGCCGAGGGGGTCGAGAATTCCAACTTCTTTCTGCTCACGGAGAGCGGCCGCTACATCCTCACGATCTATGAAAAGCGCGTCGATCCGGCGGACCTGCCGTTCTTTCTCTCACTGATGGACCATCTCTCGCACAAGGGCGTGCGCTGCCCCGTGCCGATCAGGGACCGAAACGGCGAGGCGTTGCAGGAGATAGCGGGCAAGCCGGCGGCGATCATCACCTTTCTCGATGGTCAGTCGCCAAGGGCGATGACACCGGCGCGCTGCGAGGCGCTTGGCCGCGTGCTTGCGGAGTTGCACGCCGCGGGTCAGGATTTCGCGATGCGGCGCGTGAACGTGCTTTCGGTGGATGGCTGGCGCACGCTGTTCGCCCGGTCGCGGGAAAGCGGGAAGGGGGTCGAGAAGGCCCTTGCGGCCGAAATCGGTGCCGAACTCGCCTTTCTCGAGCGGGAATGGCCAAGGGAGCTTCCGTCCGGCGTGATTCATGCCGATCTGTTCCCCGACAACGTGTTCTTCGACCGCAACCGCGTCAGCGGACTGATCGACTTCTATTTCGCCTGTACCGACCTTTTCGCCTACGATGTGGCGATCTGCATCAATGCCTGGTGCTTCGAGATTTCCGGCGAGTTCAACATCACCAAGTCAAGAGCGCTCCTTCGCGGCTATCGCGAGAGACGGGAGATGACAGAGGCCGAGATCGAGGCCCTGCCGGTCCTGCTGCGCGGCGCCGCCATGCGTTTTCTGCTGACCCGTCTCCATGACTGGCTCAACCAGGTCGACGGCGCTCTGGTCAAGCCGAAGAATCCGGATGAATATCTGCGCAAGCTGCGTTTTCACCAGCGGCTCGACGGACCGCAGGCTTATGGAGTCTGAGAAACCGGTCGAGATCTTCACCGACGGTGCATGCAGCGGCAATCCGGGCCCGGGCGGCTGGGGGGCGATCCTGCGCTGGAAGGGGCATGAACGCGAGCTCAACGGTGCCGAAGCGGAAACCACCAACAACCGCATGGAGCTGATGGCGGCAATCAGTGCGCTCGAAACGCTCAAGCGGCCGTTGCGCGTGCATCTGACCACCGACAGCGTCTATGTTCGTGACGGTATCACGAAATGGCTTTCCGGGTGGAAGGCGAACGGCTGGAAGACGGCGGCGAAAAAGCCGGTCAAGAA
>JAGREZ010000524.1 GCA_020446285.1 Geminicoccaceae bacterium | reverse complement strand
CGATGGTGGGATCCATGAACCCGAAGCTGGTGGTGAAGATCACGTTCGCGCCGCCGGCGACGAGCCGTTCGATCGCGTCACGGACGAGGTCGGGATCGTCGGGAATGTTCTCGATGTAGCTCGTCTCCTCGACGAACGGCAGAGCCTCGAGCGCCCGGCGCCCCTGATCGTGCGAATAGGCCCAGCCGCCATCGCCCACGGACGAGGAATAGACGAAGCCGGCACGGATGGTTTCGAGCGGCTCGCGATCCGGCTGCACACCAAGCGCGCGCTCGTCGGCATCGAGCGTGACGCCGAGCCCGGTGAGCATGAGCAGCGCCCGTTCGACCGTATCCGCATGTGCGGCAAGGGGCTCGAGGAAGGCGGAGGCGACGAACCCCTCGCTCCCGTCGCCGAGACGAACCCGGCTCCATTCGCGGTTCTCCAGCGTGTTGAAGCTCCGTTCGAGTTCGAGCACGGTCTGGCTTCGCCGCACGGTGCCGACAGGCGTATTCGACACGGACGGATCGCCACGCAGGTTGAGCGCGTCGGCATCGACGGTGTAGCTCGCATCGAGCTGGCTCCTTGCGATCCGCTCGCTGCGGTCGGTCGCGATCCAGCCCTCCTCCTGCGCGCGGGCGGCATAGGGAACGGGAAGCAGCGCAAGGACAACGAGCATGCCCGTGGCGAAGACGGAGCGGACACGTTCGAGCATGTTCATTTCTCCTCCATGACCAGGCGGAAGCCCGTTTGCGGCACACCGAAGCCGGCAGCATAGAAATCTCTCGCCCAGACCCGGACGATTCGCACCGGATCGTCGAAACTGCCTCCCCGGCGCACGCGTAGCGGACCGCCACCGGGAACGACGGGATCCTGCAGCGCGCCGCCGAACCGGTCGGCGCCGGCGATGAAACCGTCCTGCACCCATTCCGAGACGTTGCCGATGGTATCGTGCAGCCCGGCGGCGTTCGCCTCGAAGCTGCCCACGGGTGCGGTCACCTCGAAACCGTCGGGCAGGCGGTAATCGGCCGCCCGGTCCCTGAGGTTGGCGAAACGGTAGGCCCGCTCGTCGGAGGTGCCCCAGAACCGCGCCGTGCGCGTGCCGGCGCGGGCGGCGTATTCCCATTCGGCTTCGGTCGGCAGCCTCGCCGACACGCCGTTCTCTCGCGAGAACCACGCGGCGTAGGCGACCGCATCGTTCCAGCTGACATTCACGACCGGCTGGTCGCCACCCTCGAGACTGATGCCTCCGAACGAACCGCTGCGGTGGTCCGGACGGAATGCGTTGAACTGGGCATTGGTGATCTCGTAGCGGCCGATGTCGAAGGGCGAGAGGCAAACCTCGCCGACGATACCGACGTCGATACCGCCCATTTCATAGCAATCGCCCGGCATTCGTACGAAATCGACACCGCCGGCCCGCGTCGATGCAAGTTCCTGCGCGGTGCCATGACCGCATGGGCCAGCAATCAGCCCGGCCAGCACACACAATGCGCCAAGGCATATCCTGCCACTCGACACCACCGCCCCCTATTGTTTGTGCAATGACTTGTTTGTTCGGTTGTATCTAAAGAAATGATAGCGTCGATATGTGACCTGTCAAATAACGATGAGCATTTTTTCCGACATGCCCTGTCTGACGAAATATCGAACTATCATGAAACGAACAATTCCATTGATGACACCTCGTAGTTGAACATGAATTCGAGAATGTTTGATTGAAATGCTTCGAGAAATACACCGACCGGTAGAAAAGAGGCGCGGCGGGAAAGGGACCGGACTACCGGGCGGTCAGGGTTTCCCGCTGCCGGCACCGGGCCATGCGCGTGGCGAGGCGCGGACATAGATCTTCGGATAGTCGATCTCCTCGCCCAGTTCCCGTGCCGCGTGCCAGCCCCAGTGCGGATCGTCCATGGCACCGCGACCGAGAGCCACCATGTCCGCCCGTCCTTCCGCGAGGATGCGTTCGGCCTGACCGGCGGCGGTGACGAGACCGACGGCGATCACCGTCATGCCGGTCTCCCGTTTCAG
>JAGREZ010000523.1 GCA_020446285.1 Geminicoccaceae bacterium | reverse complement strand
CCTTGGAGGTGACGTTGAAGCCGTAAACGGTCATCTCGCTGACAGTGGGTATGAGATCCACACTGTAGCCGCCCTTTTCCTCGTTGGCCTGAAGCACCGGCAGGCTGGCGATCGACACCGCCTGCGACTTGTAGGTGACCTCGCCGTTGGAGAGCTTGAGATTCTGGATCTCCTCCTCGGGCACATACAGCTCGTCGATCTCGTTGATGTAGGGGAGCTGGTTGCCTGCCGTGTCGACCATGTGGAAATAGGGGTTGGCGACCAGCCTGCGGCCTTCGGTGGTATCCTCGACGACGATGTGGCTTTCCAGCGACGGGCGCACGCCCCGGCCCAGCGCCTCGGCCTTCCCCGGATCCTTCAGGAGCGGCGTCGGGACATCGGTCCAGTCGGAACCGCCATAGTAGAAATTGACCGCATCGACCCAGCTCGCGAAACCGTCATCCTTGGCATTCTGCTCGGCATTGTCATCATGATCGGGGTGCCAGCGCTTGAAGAAGTGCAGCGGCTGGAAGGCCTGGGCATAGTCCACGGCAAAGACCGACATCAGGCCGGGCTTGGGACCGGAGAGGGAAATCCTGACGGTGACGTCATCCACCGCCTCGACCTTGAAGGGTTCGCCGGAAACCGAAAAGCGGTCGGGGATCTCCTTGTAGATCTCGCGATTGTTGATCAGGCCGTTGTACCAGAAGGCCACGTCATGCGCGGTGAAGGGCTCGCCATCGGACCATTTGTGGCCCTTTCTGAGCGTGATCGTCACCTCGGTGAAATCGTCGTTCCATGTCCATCCCCGCGCGACATTGGGAACGATGGTCTGCAGGTCATCGCTGTAACGCAGCAGATTGACGTGGCGGACCGACAGAAGGTCGGAGGTGCCGGCCTCGGTTGCCTTCGAAAGCCCCTGCAGCACACCGCCATAGGTGCCGATCTCCGTGTACGGCATGACGACGAGCGGTTCTTCGGGAAGACGTTCGGCGAGCGGCGGCAGATCGCCATTGCCCATGATCCTTCCATTGAGATCGCCGATCGCCGGGTTCTCGGCGAAGGTCAGCTCGCAGCCGAGCTCGTCGATTTCGAGCTGCTGCGGGAATGCACCGGAAAGCCCCATCGGATCGGCGGCGGTCGCCGGCGGACAGGCTTCGGCGAGGGCGGTACCCGACAACAGGGTGGTCATCAGAAGAGGGCCGGCTCCGGCCAGAAGCATGCGGGGTGGGATCATGTTTGCATCTCCTCGTTTTCGTCCGGCGAGCGGATCTCGTTNNCCGCCGCCTTCCGCTTGTTCGCCCCCATTTGTGACGCGATGATGACGAATTGAGAAGACGCTTTGTCGAAAACCACGTTTCAGCCGCTCATAACACATTTGAAAGGCGGGACTTTCGCCTGTGTCTGGCGGTGGCTGTTCGTCACGCTGTCCGGCGGCTCGTCGGCGGATTCCGGTGCCCTGACCGCGACCCGGCTCGACTGCCGCCTTCCGATACTTGACCGAAAGGATAATATCTTTCGCTCAATTTTAATGCTATAAATTACTTTATTCATACAGCCTGGAGATGAAACAATGTCAGCAGGCGCCAATATCAGGACTGATACGATTTCCGGGAACCGGAAGCAGGCACGGGTCATCATGCCCGAATACGTCAAACGACGACTCGGGAAGATATGGCGTGGTTTCGGGACGTTCTTTCTCCTTTGCATGGTTGTTTATTCCATTGCGATCTGCATCTCATTATTCGATGCCATATCCTTTCAGGAACGCGTACTGCGTACCGTCGGTGGCGAAGACCGGGATCTCGCCCGCGCGGTGATCATACGCCTCGAACAGATCGGGGAGCAGAATGGCGGCTTGCCGAGCAGGCTGGAACAGGAGCTGCCGGTCGGTGCACTCGCTCTTGGGCTGGACGAGGTCAGGATCCTGACGGAATCGCTCGCGCGCTTTGAAAATGTTACCTTTACCGCCGGCGCGGATGACGAAGCGCCGGACGCCTCGCAGTCAGATGAAAGCGACAACGCTCCGGCGGAGCCCGTCACGATCAGGGATCTGTTTCCGGCTTTCCGGGATCGTCTGGATGTTGCTTTCCGCGAGCTCAACAATCGGGTGGAACAGGCCTTCCCCGGCGTAGCGATGTTGCGCAGTCTCGATGACTTTGAAAGATATGCCGCCAACATCAAGGAATTCGAAGTTCCGCCAAATTCCGGCGATCCCGAGGACATCAGGAAGCTCAGTAAATTCGGCATCGACGCAACTGTGCTGAAAAACGCGTTCGTCCAGCTGGAAAGCAGGATTACACAAGATCCAGCGTACAACGAAAACGTCAAGCTACTCCTGGATGCGGCGAAACAGGAAACAGACGAACTTGAAAATCTGGCGACCGGTAACGTTGCCATCTTGATCAATGACCCCGAAGCCGTTGGCAATCATGCCGATTCGTTGAGAGAATTGATAGATGATTTGAAAACGGGAGTCGAAAAAGCACAGCCGTCTGCCTTGAAAACGGAAATTGAAAGTTTGAACAGGGCGTATGATGATGTAGTCGGGAAATATTTGATCCCGCCGCCAGAAGAACAGAAAAAAAATGAAATGAACAATGAAGAATACAAAAGAGACATTTCGGATTTCGCCAAACAAATTGATGATATAATAACATCCACGCGCACTGCAATGCCAGGTTTTGAACAGGCTGAAACAATCATGTACGCATTGGCGCGCATGAAAGATAGCGTGAACAATATCACGGCGCTTCCTTTCGAGCGTGCGAACATTCGTTTGCGAGGCGGCGAGAATGTCAATCAGGGGTTGCGGCCGGACGAGCTCTTCAGCGAGCAGCTCAACAAGCTCGGCGATGCGGTCGCCATGATGACCAACGCGCTCGCGAAGGATTCCCGGATCGGCCAGATTGCCGGTCTCCTGCGAGATGAGCCGAGGAGCAATTTCAAGGCCGATCTCCTGCTGACGGACTTCCGCCAGCTGAACAGCAGTTGGTCCTTTTTCGGCTGGAGAAGTTTCCTGCCATTCACGCCCAGGTCGCTGGCCGTGAGCAGCCGCGAGACCCTCGATATCATGCTGGTGATGATCGTCGGCGCCATCGGTTCCATCATCTACATGATCCAGCGAAACCTGCGTCTGCTCATTCACGGCCAGTCGAACGCAGGGGGGACGCAGGCGACCGAGGCACCGACGAACATGCCGTTCGGCTGGTATGTATTCCGTCCCGTATTCGGCGCCGTTGTCGCGTTTTCCGTCTACCTGCTCTACAAGACGGGTCAGGTGGCTCTCGGCTCCGAGGGGCTTGCGGAGGCCCTGCGTTCCGGTGTCAACATTCCGATCCTTGCGGTGCTGGGGCTCTTCAGCGGGCTGATGTCGTGGCAGGTTCTGCAGGCCATACAATCGAAGGGCGAGGCCTGGCTGGTCGAGGTCCATCGTCGTGATCTCTGGGCGACCGGGCTCAAGCAGGCGCTCGACATCAAGGGGACCACGGAAGAGGATTGCGCGCGGCAGATCGGACGCAGCATCACACAGATCGACCGGTGGTTGATGCTCAAGGATCCCGTCATACCCGAGATGCAGGATCGGCTCGTCGGCTGGCTGGGCGTTTCGCGTGGCGATCTCTTCAGCAGTCTCGGACCCGGCACGGAAAATCGCGGGCCGAAGCGCAACGCGACGGGGCTCAAGCCCTATCTGCAGCGCATCGGCTCCCGGCACAATGTCACGAGCATCGCCCGTTCGCTCGGTGTCTCCGAGAAGACGGTCGAAGACTGGCGCGACCTCAGGAATCCGGTCGACAGCGACCATCAGTGGGCGCTGGTCGAATTGCTGGATGAACGTTTCAGCCGTTTCTACAAGGCGACCACGCAGCATTCGCCACTCTGGGCGCATGGTTTGCGCAAGGCCATGCGCGGCAGCAGCTATCCGGACGCGGCCAGCATTGCCGCGCGACTCGACGTCGATGAATCCGTCGTGCGGGCCTGGCGCGAACTCGACGAGCCCATTCCCGAACTCGTTGCCGAAACGCTGGCGGACGAACTGTCGACCACCATATCCGGTCTTTGCGGACAGGTTGAGGACAGATCGTCCATGAAATTCTTCGCCCTGCCCGGACCGCTGGCGGAGGCACTCGCCGAACGGTATCATCATGCGAGAGCCAATGTGGCATCGCTGGCAGCGGACACGGACATGTCCGTGCGGCATCATCGCCAGCAACTGGCGCACGATCTCGATGTCGAACCCGCCACGGTCGATGCCTGGGTCAGCGGCGACAAACCGGTCTACAAGCCAACCTGCACCGAAATCATCCGGATACTGGGAACGAACCGGGCGATGGATGACCTTTTCGAGTCGGCTGCATGATGATCACATGAACGCCTTGTCATGACGACAGACTATCGCGAGTCGTTCGCTTTCAGCCAGTCCTCGAACTCGCCGCGGGCGTCGTCATGCAGCGGGTAGTAACGTTGCAGCGGTGCGCCCTGCATGAGCTTCATGCGTGAGAATTCTTCCCATTCGTGATGGGTCTGCGACTTCTCGATCACCTGTTCGGCCAGAGCGACGGGCAGAACGACAGCGCCGTCATCGTCGGCAACGATGATGTCGCCCGGAATGACGGTCACGCCGCCGCAGGCGATCGGAACATTGACCGCAAACGGCATCAGATTGGTCATGGTGTGGAAGTTGGGGGTCCAGCCGCGCAGCCACAGCGGCAGGTCGAGCTTCTTGAGATTGGGATAGTCGCGCAGGCATCCGTCGATGACCATGCCGGCACCGCCGCGTCCCTTGAAGTAGGTTGACATCATGTCGCCGAAGACGCCGGCACTCATGTCACCCCGGGCATCGACGACGACGACATCGCCCGCCTCGACATGATAGAGCACATGGCGGTGCAGCTGCTTTTCCGGATCGGTATACTCGCCGTCGCTGTAGAGATCCTCGCGTTTGGGCATGAACTGAAGGGTCAGCGCCGGACCGACGATCGACTTTCCCGGGTTCCAGCTGACCGGTCCCACCATGTGCGGACTGCGTATGCCCATATGTCCCAGGATGCCGGCGACACTTGCAGCACCGATGTGCCCGAGTGCCTCGATGATTTTCCTCGACGGTCTGTTGATACCGGGCGTGTGCGTCATGAAATGGCTCCCTGGGCTGCAAGGCCCTACCAGTTGGTGACCGATCCGTCGGCGCGGCGCAGATGCGGCGCTTCCCAGAATTTGAAAGTCTGCTTCCTGACCCGTTCCTCGTCGACCTCCACTCCGAGTCCCGGACGGTCATCGACACGATAGACGGCACCGTCGAGGCTGGGCTTTTGCGGGAAGATCTCCGCGTCATCGAACCGGTGCGCCTCTTCCGCGGGCGAGGAACGTGTCTCCAGCCATGCGAAATTCGCGACGGCGGCGGCGAAGTGGATCGTGGCGGCGGTGCAGATCGGCCCGAGCGGGTTGTGCGGCATCATGTCGACATAATGAGCCTCGCTCCAGCCGGCGACCTTCATTGCTTCGGTCAATCCACCGACATTGCAGACATCAATGCGATTGAACTGGTGAATGTCTCGCTCGATGTAGGGCATGAACTGCCACTTGCTTGCAAACTCCTCGCCGATGGCAAAGGGAATGTCGGTCATCCGGCGTAGCGCTTCGTAAGCCTGCGGGGTCTCGTCGCGGATCGGCTCTTCGAGGAAATCGAGCGTGCCGGACGGCATTTTCTGGCAATAGCTCGCGGCCTCGGCGACCGAAAGCCGATGATGATAGTCGATGCCGAGAACGACCGCAGGGCCGAGTTCCTCGCGCAGCCTGACGCACCATGCGGCGGTCTCGCCGATGCTCTGCCGCGGTTCGTAGACGCCGCTGCTCACATGTCCCGCCGGAACAATCCGGATGGCATCCCAGCCCCTGGCCATGAGATCCTTGGCCTGTTCGATCATCTCCGCCAAGCCCGGTCCCCGTGTCGTGGCGAATGTGGGAATGCAGTCGCGTTGCTTGCCACCGAGCAATTCGTGGACAGGCACCCCGAGCGCCTTGCCCTTGATGTCATGCAGGGCAATATCGATGGCCGATATCGCGGCCGTCAGCACCCGGCCGCCCTCGAAATACTGGCTGCGGTACATCTCCTGCCAGAGAGCGCCGATGGCGAACGGATCGCGGTCGACGAGAAACTCGCGATAATGCTCGATGGCACCGACGACTGCCTTCTCGCGCCCCGACAGGCCGCTCTCGCCCCAGCCATGAATACCCTCGTCGGTCTCGATCTTGACGATGAGCTGGTTCCTCGTTCCGACCCATACGGGATAAGGGATGATCGCCTTGATTTTCATGTCGGTGTCCGATTGTCCTGAACGTTCGCAGCAGGCTGTCAGGATGCCCTCAATGCCCTTTCCGTCTCGCCATCGAACAGGTGGATCCGTTCCTGATCGAACTCCAGCCAGACCGGCTGGTCGGCCCTGATCTCGATATTCGGATCGAGACTGACGATCACGATCGCCCCGCCGAGATCGATCTGCACGAAGGTCACATCGCCGGTCGGCTCGACGGTGTAGGTAACACCGGGTATGGCACCCGCCTGTGCCTGGGTGTGCAGCCGCACCGTGCTGTGACGCGCGCCGAGCACGACATTGCGCGATGACGTGTTGCGCGCCTTGGCGGCGTTTGCCTCCGAGAGCGGCAGGCTCCATCCCGCCTCGCTTTTCAGCGAAAGAGTGCCGGCAACATTGTCGAGTTGCAGCGGGATCAGGCTCATCGCCGGACTGCCGACAAATCCGGCCACGAACATGTTCACAGGATGATCGAAAACGCGTTTGGGGGAATCGTATTGCTGCAGGTTGCCACCCGACATCACCGCCATCTTGTCGGCCATCGTGACCGCTTCGAGCTGGTCGTGGGTGACGTAGATGACGGTCGCACCCAGTTCCTGATGAAACCGCTTGAGCTCGGTGCGCATCTGCACCCGGAGCTTGGCGTCGAGGTTCGAGAGCGGCTCGTCCATCAGGAAGGCGCGCGGATCGCGCACGAGGGCCCGGCCGAGAGCCACACGCTGCTGCTGGCCGCCCGACAGTTCCCGGGGCTTGCGCTGCAAAAGGCGCTCGATGTCGAGCACGCGCGCCGCCTCGTTGACCTTGGCCGCGATCTCGGCCTTCGGCATCTTGCGCATCTGCAGGGGAAAGGCGAGGTTCTTGAAGACCGTCTTGTTGGGATAGAGCGCGTAGTTCTGGAACACCATGGCGATGTCCCGATCCTTCGGGTCGAGATCGTTGACCAGCCGGTCACCGATATGGATGTCGCCGCCGGAAATCGGTATCAGCCCGGCGATCAGGTTCAGCGTGGTGGTCTTGCCGCAGCCGGAAGGGCCGACAAGCGCGACGAACTCGCCGTCCTCGACCGTGAAACTGACATCATTGACGGCGCGGACACTGCCATAGGTCTTGACCACATTTTCGAGAACGACGCGTGCCATCTGACTCCCCTTGAGCCTCTTCGATCAGTGCTTGACCGCGCCTTCGGTCAGCGCCTTGACGAAATATTTCTGCAATACGAGGAACAGCACGACGACAGGAACGCTCATCAGGAAGGTCGCCGCCATCAGGCCGGGCCAGTCGGTCGCGAATTCCGTGAAATAGCGCTGGATCCCGACCGGTAACGTCAGCCGATCCTTGTTGTTCAGGAAGGTCAGTGCATAGACATATTCATTCCACGCTCCGATGAACGAAAAGATCGAGGTCGCGATGATTCCCGGTGTCGACAGGGGCATGACGATCAGGAGAAACGCCTGAAAACGGGTCGCACCGTCGATGCGGGCTGCCTGTTCGAGCTGGATCGGGATATTGTCGAAGAACCCCTTGAGCAGCCAGATCGACAAGGGCAGGCCAAAGGTGAGATAGGTCAGCACCAGCGAACCATGACTGCCGACAAGGCCGAGCCAGCGCATCAGGATGAAAAGCGGCATCAGGAAGACGACGGCCGGGAACATGTTCCGCAGCAGGACCGAGAAGAACAGGAACGTGCGGCCAGGGAAACGGAAGCGCGAGAACGCGTAGGCAGCGGGCACGGCCACGAAAACCCCGAGAATGGTCGTGAGCACCGAAACCTTCAGGCTATTCCAGAAATAGAGCAGGAACTCGTGTCCGACCGAGTTTCGCGGATCGAGCAGTTTTGTGTAATTCTCCAGCGTGGGTTCCGCTGGCCACCATTGCGGCGGGTACTGCATCGCCGCGAACTGCGTCTTGATCGAGGTCAGCACCATCCAGAACATCGGCAGTGCGGTGAACAGCAGCAGCAGCACGAGGTAGATGCGGCCGGACCAGCGCCACCAGTCGGTAGCCTTGCGCGAACGGGGGCGGGACGGGGCGGTTGCGCTCATTCGGGCCTCGCCTCGTCACCGCGGGTCAGTGCCTTCACATAAAAGTAGCCGATCACCATCATGACGATGAACAGGATGACGGAATAGGCCGAGGCCACGCCCCATCGCTGCCGCCCGAACGCGATCTGGTAGATATGCGTGATCCAGATGTCGGAAGCGCCTGCCGGACCGCCGCCGGTCACGATCCAGGGGACGATGAACGAGTTGAAGTTGGACACCAGCAACAACAGCAGGGTGACCGTGGTGACGCCCTTGAGGTGGGGGAAGGTCACATGCCAGAAGCGCTGCCAGGTATTGGCACCGTCGACCTGTGCTGCGCGATGCAACTGGTCGGGAACGGTCTGCAACCCGGCCATCATCATGATCATGGCGAACGAGAACTCGCGCCAGATCTGCACGACGATCAGCGAGGGCAGGACCGTGTCGATATTGTCGATGAAGTTGATGGGCTGATCGGTGAGGCCGAGCTGAACCGACAGCGCGCCGATGACACCGAAATCCGAGTGATAGAGCCACTTCCAGACGTAAGACGCGGCAACAGCGCTGACGACATAGGGGATGAGCAGGATGGCCCGAAGCAGGCCGCGTCCGGCAAATTCACGATTCAGTGCCAGCGCCGCAAGATAACCCAGTACGAAGGCGACGAAGGTGCTCGAGACTGTCCATATGACGGTATTCCACGTCACGGCCCAGAACGAGGCACTGTTGAGGATGGTCCGGTAATTGTTCAGACCGTCCCAGACCTTGTC
>JAGREZ010000069.1:3784-6452 GCA_020446285.1 Geminicoccaceae bacterium | reverse complement strand
CCCATCACATAGCCGCCGAGGGCGAAAAAGGCGCCGTGACCGAGCGACAGGATGCCGGCATAGCCCCAGATCAGGTCGATGGAGAGTGCGAGCAGGCCATAGCAGACATATTTGCCCCAGAGCGTGACCTGATAGCTTTCGAGATGCCAGGGGTGAGAGGCCGGCAGCTTCAGGCTTGCATACGGCACGGCAATGGCGATGGCGGCGAGGATCAGGACGAAGATCCATCCGCCCGTGCGGAGGTGGCGGGTCAGCAGCATGTCAGGCCTCCACCGCGCGGCCGCGCTGGGCAAAGAGCCCCCTCGGGCGCTTCTGGATGAACAGGATGATGAGCACGAGCACGAGTATCTTGCCGAGTACCGCGCCGAATTGCGGCTCGATGAACTTGTTGAGAACACCGAGCATCATCGCCCCCGTAAGCGTGCCCCAGAGATTGCCGACACCGCCGAAGACGACGACGAGGAAACTGTCGATGATGTAGCCCTGCCCGAGATTGGGACTGACATTGTCGATCTGCGAGAGCGCCACGCCGGCAAGCCCGGCAATGCCGGAGCCGAGCCCGAAGGTGAGCGCGTCGACCCGGCCCGTGCGGATCCCCATGGCCGATGCCATCTCGCGGTTCTGGGTCACCGCACGGGTGTAGAGGCCGAAGCGGGTTTTCCCGAGGATCGCGAGCAGGCCGAAGAAGACGATGAGCGCGAAGACGAAGATCCAGATCCGGTTCCAGGTCAGCACCATCTGCCCGAGTTCGATGGAGCCGCTCATCCATGAGGGATTGCCCACCTCACGATTGGTCGGACCGAAGATCGAGCGCACCGCCTGCTGCAGGATCAGCGATATGCCCCAGGTGGCGAGCAGCGTTTCGAGCGGTCGGCCGTAAAGCCAGCGGATGATGCCGCGTTCGATGGCGATACCGACCAGTCCGGCCACCAGAAAAGCGAGCGGAATGGCGATGAAGAGGGAAAGGTCGAACAGGCCCGGCATCGACGTACGGATGAATTCCTGCACGACGAAGGTGGTATAGGCACCGATCATCACCATTTCGCCATGCGCCAGATTGATGACACCCATCACCCCGAAGGTGATCGCAAGGCCGATGGCGGCGAGCAGCAGTACCGAGCCCAGCGAGGCGCCATAGACGATATTCTGACCGGCATCCCACAAGGCAAGTTCCCGCTGGATCGCGGCCATGGCGCCGGCAGCGGCCTCGGCAACCGGCCCTTCGCCGCTGGCGGCACCCGACAGGAGGGCGTTGGCATCGAGTGTGCCGAGAGCGGCAACGATCTGCACCGCATCCGTGCGGGCGGCCTCGTCGGCATCGGGATCACGCAGGAGTGCTGCGGCGCGCGCGGCAGCAAAAGCCTTCCTGATCGCCGGATCATTCTCCGATGCGATCGCATCCTCGAGCAGCTGGATCTCGCCCGGTCCGGCACTGGCGAACAGGTTGCTGGCAGCGGCCATGCGTACCGTTGGATCGGGACTCTTCAGCGTCAACGCGCTGGTTGCGTCGTCGATGGCCCGACGCAGCCTGTTGTTCACCCGGATCTTCTCGACATCCTGTTTGCCGACACGACCCAGATCCTCACCCGTCACGGCATCGCGGATGCGAAATCCGTCGCCATCGGACCTTGCGATCACAATCCGCGTGTCGGCCGCCCCGTCGGTCGCAAGGACATGGAGATTGCCGGCGCGCATCTCTGCAAGGATCCCGGCCACCGCCGGCGCGCCGGTCGCGGCGAGGGCAGCAACGGCCTCTGCCCTGTCACCATAGCCACCCTCGGCGAGGGCGCGAACCTCGGCGCTGATGTCCTGTTCCTGAGCGGCCAGTGGCGTTGCCACGAATGCCAGGATGAAGGCGAGAAGATGGATGAACATGAACGATCCGACGAACGGGAGGAGAGAGCGGCCCGGCCGCGCCGACGCCCGGGAGGGGAGGCGGGTCGGGGGCCAGGCCGCATGCAGCAGGAGTCGCGAACGGAGCGACGATCCTACTGATAGGCTGGCGTCTCGCAGCCACCACAGACCCAGGGCCAGGTCCAGTCGGCGGTCAGCTTCGCGCTTTCGGGAATGAAGTCGGACCAGGCGTCGCCGGCGACCACGCCATCGGTCTCCCAAACCGTCTCGAGCTGTCCGTCCGCCTGGATTTCACCGATGAGGACGGGCTTGGAGAGGTGGTGATTGGTGTTCATGACGGCGGTGCCACCGGTGAGATTGGGCACTTCCTGGCCATACATGGCCTGCCGGACCGCATCGACATCGGTCGTTCCGGCCTGCTCCACGGCATGCGCCCACATGTTGAAACCGATATAGTGTGCTTCCATCGGATCGTTGGTGACGCGGGTGTCATCCTTGGTGAAGGCGTGCCAGGTTTCGATGAATGCCGCGTTCTCGGGGGTGTCCACAGACATGAAATAGTTCCAGGCGGCCAGATGACCCACCAGCGGCGCCGTGTCGATGCCCGCGAGTTCCTCCTCGCCGACCGAGAAGGCGACCACCGGAATATCCTCGGCCTTCACACCCTGATTGCCGAGTTCCTTGTAGAAGGGCACGTTGGCGTCGCCATTGATGGTCGAGACCACCGCCGTCTTCTTGCCAGCCGAGCCGAATGCTTTGATGTCGGAGACGATGGTCTGCCAGTCCGAATGGCTGAACGGCGTGTAGTTGATCA
>JAGREZ010000069.1:2161-3610 GCA_020446285.1 Geminicoccaceae bacterium | reverse complement strand
TTGCGCGAGCTTTCCTCACCCTCGTACTGCACGGGATAGAGGAGCAGGCCGTTGAGTTCCTCGAACACCGGCAGCACCGACTTGCGGCTTACCGAAGTCCAGCAGCCGAAGACCGCGGCCACCTTCTCGACCTCGAGCAGCTCGCGGGCCTTTTCGGCGAACAGCGGCCAGTCGGAAGCGGGATCGACGACCACCGCCTCGATCTCCTTGCCCAGCAGGCCGCCCTTCCTGTTCTGCTCTTCGATCAGCATCAGCATGGCATCCTTCAGCGTGGTCTCGCTGATGGCCATCGTGCCGGAAAGCGAATGAAGGATGCCGACCTTGATCGTATCCTCCTGGGCAGATGCCAGCGCGGTCGTGCCGAGAAGGGCCGCCAGCGTCAGGGCCGCGATCTTCGGGGTGCCCATGGTTAGCTCCTTTGCATTCAGATGCCTTGTCGATGAAGGCATCCAAGCAAGCATCGTGCCAACACAGGAAACTTGACCGGGCGAACGTGATCACAAAATGCAAGTGCCCGTTTTTTGCCCGCCTTGCGCGTGTTTGATTAAAATTTGTGCTGAATCGCTTCGAACCGGCGCCATATGGCAGTTATCGTCAAGCGGCCGAACCCGGTCGCCAGCCTGCACAGATCGGCAGGTCGCGATCGAGCGGCAGCGAAACCCGGGCACCGGTCCGGTCCGCCAGATAGATGGCGCTGACCAGTTCTATCGAGTTGAGCCCGTCACGCAGGCTCACCGCGTCGTCAGGTTCCCCGTCGAGCGCATTGGCGACCGCGGCAAGAAAGCCCGCAAAACCCTCGGGACCCACAGGCGCTTCGGCAACCGCCCGGTCAATCACGGGCTGGCGGAGCGGGTCACGGGCAAAAAAACGCCAAAAGTCCTCGCCGGGCGCATAGGGGTTGCTGCCGCTTTCGGCCGTGAGATGCTCGAATACCAGTCGCAGACGCGACGCGTCGTTCGCCGCACCAAGCGTAACCGAGGAGGTAACCAGCGCGCCGCCACGCATGCGAAAGGCCAGTGCCGCACAATCCTCGGTCTCGATGGGATTGATGGAAGTGGCCAGCATGGCCGAGACATCCGCCACCGGGCCGAAGAAGCGGGCGATCAGGTCGTGAATATGGATCGCATGGCTCAGGATCGCACCGCCCATTTCCCGATCCCATGTACCGCGCCAGCTGGCGGCCGCATAATATCCGGCATTCCGGTTCCAGTGGGTTTCAAGCGAAGCCACGCGCGGCGCCCCCGTCAGACCCGCCGCCTCCAGCGCGCGCAGCTGCGCGAAGGCCCGACCGAAGCGGTACTGGAACACCGGAAAGACCCGGCGCCCGGTCTCCTGCGAAACCTTGACCAGCCGGTCAGCCTCGGCCACCGATCCGGCGATGGGTTTTTCGACAATGACATGCTTGCCCGCTGCCAGCGCCTCGCAGGCAACCGGCACATGCATCGCCGG
>JAGREZ010000069.1:0-2081 GCA_020446285.1 Geminicoccaceae bacterium | reverse complement strand
GCCTGCACTGCCGCGAGATCCGGGTTCAGATCACAGACATGCGTGACTGACAACCGGTCGGTAACATCGAGATAGCCATCGATGTGCTTCGCCCCGATCCCGCAACCGAGAACCGCGACCCTGCATGTCATGCGAGATGTCCAAGACGTGTCGCCATCGCCTGCGCCTTCAGCGCCAGTTCCATCACCCTGAAACAATGTTCCTGTGACATGGCCGTTTGCGATCGTTCGTTCACATCACGGATCAGATTGGCGAAATAGGGCAGTTCGGCGCCGCTGGCGTCGATATGTTCGCAACGGCTTCCATTGACGAGGAAGAGGTGGTCGGTGCCCTCCCGGCCGGCGACATCGACATATTTGCGCAACTCGATATAGCCCTCGGTGCCGAGGATCGTCAGCCGTCCATCGCCCCAGTTGGGCAATGCGTCGGGCGTGTACCAGTCGACCCGGATATAGCCCTGCCCCCTGTCGGAACGCAGAAGGATCTCGCCGAAATCCTGCAGGCCCGGCCTGTCCGGATTGGCGAAATTGCCGATGGAGGAACTGACGATCTCGGCATCCGTGGAGCCGGTGAAGAAAAGGAACTGATCAACCTGATGCGAGGCGATGTCGGCGAGAATGCCGCCATACATTGCCTCATCGAAGAACCAGTCCGGGCGGGTCGGCGCGTTCAGCCGGTGCGGGCCAAGCCCGACCGTCTGCACCACACGGCCGATCGCCCCCTCGTGCACGAGTTCGGCGGCACGGGTCACGGCCGGAACCTCGAAACGCTCGGAAAAGTCGATCGACCAGATCCGCCCCGTCTCGGCAACGCAGGCGCGAATGGCATCGAGCTGCGCGCGGGTAGTGCAGCCGGGCTTGTCGGTCATCACATCCTTGCCGGCCCGCATTGCCTCGATCGCGCGATCGGCACGACGCGCCGGAACATCCGCGAGCAGGATCATGTCGATTTCGGGATCGTCCAGAAGAACCCGCCGGTCGCTCACGCGCGGCACATCGGGAAAGCGCTTGACGAACCCCTCCACGGGCTGCGGGTCACCTTCGGTCCACCAGCCCTTGCAGATGCAGCCCAACGCCTGCATCCCCGCGAGCTGGCCGAAAATGTGCCTGTGGTCGATACCGATGACCCCCAGCGTGATCGGTTTCATCTGCTTTCGGATCCTCTTCGTTCTGTTGCGCCTCGGGCGTCGGCCGGAGCGGGAATGTGCGACCACAGGCGATCATCATGCAAGGGTCTCATGCGCCGATGCCGTTCACAATGACATGGCCGTTCGCGTCGAACAGGTGCAACCGCTCGCGATCGAGACGCAGCTGCAGCGTCTGGCCCTTTTCCACCGGAACCTGCCCCGACTGGTGCAGCGTCAGCTGGTCAATCCCGTCGGCCGTGCAGTAGAGATAGGTCTCCCCGCCAAGCTGTTCCGAAAGGGTCACCGTCACGGTGATATCCGCATCTTCGGCCCTTTCGCAAAGCGCGATATGTTCCGGCCGGACTCCCCAGGTCACCCGGTCGCCGGGAGCCATTCCCCCGACCGCCGGCAGGCGCAGCCGGGCATTGCCGGTGACCAGTACAACGCCGTCGCCATCGGCTTCGACAAGCGCCTCCACGAGATTCATCCGGGGAGAACCGATGAATCCTGCGACAAAGACATTCCGTGGCCGGTTGTACAGCTCCAGCGGCCTGCCCACCTGCTCCACACGGCCCTTCTGCAGGACCACGATCTTGTCGGCGAGCGTCNNAGCGTCATCGCCTCGGTCTGGTCATGGGTGACATAGATCATCGTGCCGCCGATCTTCGCATGGAGGGCCGCGAGCTCCTTGCGCATGGTCACGCGCAGCTCTGCATCGAGATTGGAGAGCGGCTCGTCGAACAGGAACGCCCTTGGATCCCGCACGATGGCGCGGCCGATCGCGACCCGCTGGCGCTGGCCGCCGGAAAGCGCCTTCGGCTTGCGTTGCAGATAGTCGGTGATCTGCAGCATCGCCGCCGCCTCGCCGACCCGCTTCCTTATCTCGTCGGCTGGCATCTTCGAGTTTTCCAGCCCGAACGCCATGTTCTTGTAGACGGTCATGTGCGGATAGAGC
>JAGREZ010000522.1:2591-5319 GCA_020446285.1 Geminicoccaceae bacterium | reverse complement strand
ACGAGGCCGCCGACATCCAGTCGGCAGCGGTCGCCATGCCGTTGGTGACCGGGTGAACGCCGCGGCCGGCGGCGTAGAACTCGGAGGTCGAACCGGCCCGCGCCCAGATGGCGATGCCGATATAGAGGGCAAAACTCGCGCCCACGACCAGCAGGTTGAGTGTATATTGGTCCATTGTTTTTCAGCGCTCCCTGCGTTGTCAGGACTCGTCGACGCCATGCTTGCGGTCGATGGAGTTCATCACCGCGGCGTAAAGAAAGATCAGGAACAGAAAGACCAGGATCGAACCCTGCTGGGCGAACCAGAAACCGAGATCGGTCCCGCCGATCTCGATGCCCGAGAGCATGGGTCGCAGGACGATACCGAAGCCGAACGATACGACCGCCCAGATCACCAGGCAGATCTTCACGAGACGTATGTTGGCGTTCCAGTACGCTGAATCGCCGCCGTTATTGGACATGTTTGGACTCCCTTTCTACTTACCCGCGCACTCCGCCCTGTCATGCCTGACTGCTGGAAGTCCCCGACCCCGCCCGATACCGCGAACGGATGCCCGGCCGCACAGCATGGCCTGCGCGCTGGATTGCAGGGATTTAGCCAAACGAATCGTCCGCACCTACATGACGATGACCATTTGACACTGCGTCAGCATTGCACGCGGACATATCAGCGCACATGACTGGACAAATGGTTCATGCCCGACCGTGCCCGGCGCGGCGCGGAATGGTCAGAGAATCTCGTCGGGATGCTGGAAGCCGGCGATGCGGGGGGCCGGCGGGCTCGGCGTGTGCTCGTCGAGGGCTTCGGCGAGATTGAGCATGGCGGCCTGCGCCATGAGCGGCGTTGCGGCCTCGAGGCGGAGCGCATCGTCGAGTTGCCACGCCGCACGCCCCATCCATCGACGCCCGATCAGCGGGAACATGAGCTTGGCCAGCCCCTCGTCGGCCTGCGCGGGCCAGGCCTCGACCATGAGCGCCGCCTCGTTGCGGGCCTGCGCCTCGACATTGGCGAGCGCCTCCTCGACCATGAGCATGTAGTGCGAAAGCCCCGCCCCGCCGACATGGTGAAAGGCGGCGTCGCCCGCCCAGCGCACGAGGATGTCGCGGACGATCGCGATGCCCCGATCGTCACCCGAAGCAAGCAACCGCGCCTTGCCCGCGCGCTCGATCCGGGCCGTGTCGACGAGATAGATCGAACGGTGGCGCATCCGCCTGTAGCGTCGCAGCGTGTCGCACCAGTAGCTGCCCGAGGGATCGACGACGACATCGCCGGGTTCCATGTGGACATAGACGGAATCGATCAGGCGATCGATTTCCGCACCGAGTTCGACATCGAGAATGTAGGTTCGGGGATATTCGAGCGCGTCGAGAAAGGCGGCCATGCCGTCCACCGTCTCGACGGCTGCCGCATCGAGAAGCCGGCGTTCGGGATCGCTGCGGGCGAGGGTGACGGGTTCGAGGCCACAGTCACGCAAGCTTGCATGCAACCGGCCCGCACAGCCGAGAACGCCAACCCTCATCATACCCTCCGGCTCCCCTGTCATCATGAAGACTAGAGAGAAACCGCGGGCATGGGAACGCGACCGACCACCTCATGCGGATGCTCCGGGCAACGGCTGCGGTGAGCGTTGCCCGGAGAAGGCGGTTGGAAGAATGGAAGATCAGCCCTCGTTGCTGTCGGCGGGAAGCCGGACCGGTGCCGGAATGGGCGTCTGCCCCTCGGCGACCACCTTGCTCTGCTTGCCGGAAGCCGATGTCATGCTTCCACAGGCAAAGGAAGTGCCGGCAGCGAACAGGACGAGTGCTGCCGCAATCACGAATGTACGCACGGATCGTCTCCTCTTCGTTTCGGCCCCCGGCAAGCGGGTCAGAAGACCGGACGCCTTGACAACCGGGTGCACGACACAAGACAGCATGGCCATTCCGGCAGGCGATGCAAGCGGAACCCGTTCACGGCGTGGTGAGGGGATGGTGACCGTCGCGACGGCATTTCGTCGACACGCTGTTCAGATCCAGTGGAACAGTTCGGCGATGAAGAAGACATAGAAGAGGAGCAGCAACGCCCCTTCCCATTTCGTCATCTCCTGCTGCATGACGATGAAATAGACGAGAAGTGTCGCGACCAGCATGATCGGCACGGCGAAACCGATGAGCGAGGCCGGCACGACGAGCATGCCGGTCGCCGCCGAGATGCCGGTGACGGCGAGCGCGTTGAAGATGTTCGAGCCGAGCACGTTGCCGACCGCCATCTCCGCATTGCCGCGGCGGGCGGCGGCGACGGTGACGCTCACCTCGGGAAGGGACGTGCCGAAGGCGACCGCGGAGGCGGCGATGATCTCCGCACCGATATCGAGGGTCCGGCCGATCCCGACCGCCGAGGTGACCGTGCCTTCGGCGCCGGCGAGGATGAAAAGCGCCGAGCCGAGAAGCATCAGCACCGGCCGGACGACCCCGCTTCGCCCCGTTCGCGTCGCCGCCGCCTCGCCGTCGCCGTCCCCGTCGGATCGCGTCTGCGTCAGCACATAGTGCATGTAGACCGCGAGCGCCGAGAGCAGGATGACCGCTTCCACACGTCCGACCGAGCCATCCCACAGCACCAGTGCCAGAAGGAATGTCGAGCCGAGAAGAAAGGGAAGATCGACCAGTGCGATCCGGTGGCGTATGCGGACATGCCCGTCGATGACCGCGGCGAGACCGAGTATGACGAGAAGGTTGGCGATGTTCGAGCC
>JAGREZ010000522.1:0-2552 GCA_020446285.1 Geminicoccaceae bacterium | reverse complement strand
ACCAGTTCGGGCAGTGAGGTGCCGATCGCGACGATGGTGGCGCCGACGACGAAATGCGGCAGGCCGGCGATCCTGCCGATGGTCTCGGCGGCATCGGTGAAGACGTCGGACGCCTTGACGAGGATCGCGAGGCTGACGATCAACAGGGCCGGCCAGACCAGGACGGGCGGCAGCGGCAGTTTGACGGCGAATTCTGCGAGCAACGCGATCTTCTCCTTCGCGGATCCCTCCGCTTTCGGGGAGAGATAGAGCGCTGCGGCAGCGATAACCAGAATTTTGGATAACCAGGAGTTTTGCGATTGCGTAGATTGCAACCGCGATGGTTCATCGCCATCGGCGTGACCCTCTGCATCCTCGCGGCCATCGCCGCCGTTCCCGTCGCCAGCCATCTCGCCGGGCGGAGCCTGCTCGAAGCCGTCGGGCATGTCCGCGAAGGGCTGGCGGGCAAGGCGACCCTCGATCACGGTGCGCATGCCGTCGACCTCATGGACCGCAGCTTCTCCCTGCATGACATCGCCCTTTCCGGGCCGGCCGCAAGCCTGACGGCCGCGTCGCTCGACGGACAGGGCCTCTCCCTCGACTGGCGGCTCGAGGCCGTCGGCATCGACCATCTCGTGATCGCCGACGGCGTGCTCGAGGATCCGCGCGGAAGGCGTTTCTCGTTCGCCGCCCTTCACCTGTTCGACATCGATCCATCCGCGATCGGGCCGCTTTTCAGACAGGGAAAACCCGATCCGGCATTACTCTTCGAACATCGCGCCCGCCTCGAAGCTCCCATACTCGAAATGCGCGAGATGAACCTGCGGGCAGCGGAGGCCCGGCTCGAACGCGGGCAGACCTCCAGTGGAGAAGAAGTGCTCACCCTCTCGCTCGATGACGCAAGGCTGATACCGGGAAGCCTCCCGCTCTTCGGCACGCTCGACACCATGGGCGCGCTTTCCGGCGATCTCACCATGGAACTCCAGCGCGCGCCCGCAACGCCGCTCGCCCGGATCCGCATGGATGCCGATCTGGACGGAAAGGGACAGGCGGAGATCCGGCTTTCGCTCGCCGGACTGCCCGAAACGGCATCGGCGGCGTCGCCTGCGGCGATCGGCCCCCTTCACCTGACCTATCGCGATGGCGGCCTCGTCGAGGAACGCATGGCCGCCACGGCGCGCGCGAATGGAGAGGACAGACAGGCGCTGGCAGGGCGTCTCGCCGATCGCCTTGCACGAAACCTGCGGGCGAGAAACGGCCGCCTGCAGGATGCAGCAAACGCATTCCGCCAGTTCCTGATCGACCCCGGTTCGATCACGATCGAAACCGCACCCGCCGACCCCGTCCCACTCCTGATGCTGATGACACTCGCCCTTCTCTCCGCCGAAAACCTCGCCGAAATGCTCGATCTGCGCGTCGATGCACGGAATGGACGGCTGTAGACACTCGGCAGGAGGCTGAGTTTCAGAGCAGCTTCACGAGTGCTGCCATCGCGCCGACGGCGACGACCAGCATCCCGCCAAGCTTGATCGTCAGGCGCTGTTGGAGAAGCTCAAGCTCCTTGCTCAAATATCCCTTGGTCACGAGGTCCGAACTCAGAACGCGCGCCTGCTCCTCGGCGAGGATCTCCGCCTGGGTTTCCGGCATCCCGGCGCTGACCAACCGCTTGACAAACGTGTGGGTGTCAAAACTCGCGGCACTCAAGCTCGCTTCTCCTTCTCATCGCGACCCTTCTCCAAGCCCAGCTGGATCAAACGGCGGATGGCTTCCCGCAGTTGTTCAATTGCCGATCTCGCGAATATTGTTGTTCAAATCAATACATGGTTGGGAGTGTTCTGCTGTTAGAATCGATAAATTCTCATTTCTATACTGGATTTCCTCCAGCATTCCTGATTCGAAGACGGCAAATTTGGATCTAATAACCTTGATGGCCAAATCCTCTTCTCGGCCAGTCGTCATTGCAGTGACCAAAGCGTACTGCAAGAAATCAGAGGAAATATTATCATAACTGCTTATAATCTCATCATCAGTTCCTGGAGTTTGAGTTAAAGCATCGTGCACAATATCGAAATAAACCGAACAAATTACCAAATCGTCTATTAATTCCTCAAAATTCATATCAGCCGAAAATTTTCGCTCTTGAGCGGATGCCAACCCATCCCAATCAAGTGCAAGCAGCAATAGTGCCATCCAAGCACAGCGCATGACTACCCTACCTTTTGTCCCGCATCCATTCTCGGCCCTTCCTTGCGATCCTTCTCCAATCCGATATCCACCAGCCGCCTGATAGCCTCAGCGCGTGAGGGCAGGTCTGGCTGCACGCGTCGCCAGTCGTCGACCGGATCGAAATACCCGCGAGGCACACGCATCGTGAAAGTTTCAGTTTTCGGCTTTGGCTCGTTCATGTCTTACATGTGCCACAAATTCAGGTGACAATCAATGCTTGCGATGTAGCACATGTGTTCATCCCGGAACTGAGCCGGAGCGACGCCATTCTGGCCGAAGGTATTCGTCGTCATGACAACATCTTTCGAGCGTCACGGCCAAGAGGCTGTATGCGATAAATTCCCCAA
>JAGREZ010000521.1 GCA_020446285.1 Geminicoccaceae bacterium | reverse complement strand
GCGCGGCCCGGACCACATGGCGATGTTCAAGATCGTCTCCATGGCTCGCGAGCGAGCCTTGTCCTATTCCGCCGCGGCAGCGTCGCTGTCATTCTCGCTTTCCAGTCTGGCCGCGCAGAACTTGAATTCCGGTATCTTGCCGAAGGGATCGAGTTGCGGATTGGTCAGCAGGTTGGCGGCCGCCTCGGCGAAGCAGAAGGGAATGAACAGTACCCCCGGCGGCACGTCGCGGTCGGCACGGGCGGTGAGCACGATGCTTCCCCGGCGGGTGGATACCCGCACACGGGAACCGGGCTCGAGGCCGCGCCTGCCGAGTTCCTTCGGATTGATGCCGACCACCGGCGCCGGTTCCAGCGCGTCCAGGGTGGTCGCCCGTCGCGTCATCGCACCCGTGTGCCAGTGTTCGAGCATGCGGCCGGTGGTGAGCACCAGTGGCCATTCCTCGTCGGGCAGTTCGTCCGGCGGCAGGACCTCGGCCGGCACGATCCGCCCGCGTCCGCTCGCTGTCGGGAAATTCTCGGCGAAGACGATCTCGCTGCCGGGCTGGTCGTCGCCGGGGCAGGGATAGGTGACGGATTCCTCGCGCTCGAGCCGTTCCCAGGTGATATGGCCGAGCGACGGCATGATCTGTGCCATTTCGGCGAACACTTCAGCCGGCCCGTCATAGTTCCAGTCGAGGCCGATGCGCCGGGCGACCTCCTGAATGATCCACCAGTCCTGACGTGCATCACCCGGCGGCGGGACAGCGGGACGGCCGATCTGCACCTGCCGGTTGGTATTGGTGAATGTGCCGGTCTTTTCGGCATGGGCCGAGGCAGGCAGCACGACATCGGCATGCCATGCGGTTTCGGTCAGGAAGATATCCTGTACCACGAGGTGTTCGAGGCTTGCCAGCGCCTGCCTCGCATGGGCCTGATCGGGATCCGACATGGCCGGATTCTCGCCCTCGACATACATGGCCCTGATCTCGCCCGCATGGATGGCATTGATGATCTCGACGACTGTCAGCCCGCGCTTGTCATCGAGGCTCGTTCCCCAGAATTCCTCCATACCGGCATGGATCGCGCTGTTCTCGACCGAGCGGTAATCGGGATAGACCATGGGGATGAGGCCGGCATCCGATGCCCCCTGGACATTGTTCTGGCCCCTGAGCGGATGCAGGCCGGTGCCGGGGCGGCCGATCTGGCCGGTGATGAGGGCGAGCGTGATCAGGCAGCGGGCATTGTCGGTGCCATGCACATGCTGCGACACGCCCATGCCCCAATAGATGATGGATGCGTTCGAGCGTGCATAGGCGCGCGCCACCTCGCGCAGCGTTTCAGCCTCGATGCCGCAGACCTCGGCCATCTTTTCCGGCGCAAAGCCGGCGATCCGTTCCTTCAGCGTGTCGAATCCCTCGGTCATCGCCTGGATATACTGCTCGTCATAGAGCTTTTCCTCGACGATGGTGTGGATCATGGCGTTCAGCATGGCGACATCGGTGCCGCCCTTGAACTGCAGGTTCCGCCATGCGTAGCGGGCCAGCGGCTGGCGGATCGGATCCATGATGACCAGCTTCACGCCGCGCTTTGCCGCCTGCTTGAAATAGGTGGCGG
>JAGREZ010000520.1:5766-6705 GCA_020446285.1 Geminicoccaceae bacterium | reverse complement strand
TGCAAAGCGGGTCGAGGCCCGCACGATACAAAGCGGGTCGGAGCCCGCACGGGCGTGCAGCCCCGCCTTTCGCTTGCTGCGGCACCTGCGGCCTGCTACCAGCCATCGGGCGGACCGGGGCACGTTGCGGTGATGGTCCCGCACGGGACGGCCGCGCTTCCATACCAACTGCGGAACCAACAGCGGATCGAGGCGGGGAACGATGAGCGATGTGGTGATTGCGCAGAAGGCGCCGTACAAGGTCGTCGTCGAGCGCGGGAAAAGCTACTTCTGGTGTGCCTGCGGACGAAGCGGGACCCAGCCGTTCTGCGACGGCTCCCACAAGGGTACGGGGCTGACGCCCGTGAAGTATCAGGCAGAGGAAGAGGGTGTGCGGTTTTTCTGCGGTTGCAAGCACAGCGGGAATGCGCCTCTCTGCGACGGCGCGCACAAGGCGCTTTGATGGCGCGGGCTTTGATGGCGCAGAATGTCGTGACGGGGGGGAATGTCGTGGCAAGAAGAGCGTTCGCCGGGTCCGCCGCCCTTGTCGGCCTGTTCCTGCTCGCGGGATGCAGCACCGCAAGCCGTCAGGCGGAGCTGTGCCCCGCCGCCAATATCATCAACGGACTCGATCGCCATGTCGAGAGTGACGGCACGCTCGTCACCATCGGCAACATCCAGGGCCGCTGTTCGGTCGACGGCACCACGCTCTATCTCGACTATGCCGTGGACCTCGCCGCCGAGGGAGCCGCAACGGCGATGGCCGGCGACCTGCCGGTCACCTATTTCGTGGCGCTGGTCGACGAGGCCGGCAATCCCGTCGACAAGGCGCTGATCGAGACCCGCGTTCCGCTCATGCCGGGTGCGCGCAATGTCGTTCGCGAGAGCATCGATCAGGAAATCTCGAACGTGGCTCCCGGCACGGCATCGGGCTGGCAGGTGCTCATCGGCCTGCAACTG
>JAGREZ010000520.1:1599-5702 GCA_020446285.1 Geminicoccaceae bacterium | reverse complement strand
TTTTCCTCGTCATCGTCGAAGAGGATGCGCTCGGCGGCGCCGTCGAGATCGTCGAGCTGGCCGGAGCGGAGCGACCACAGAAACGCCGCCAGTCCGATCGCACCCATGACGAGCGCTATGGGAATGAGGTACAAGAGCGCGTTCATCGTCGCTGACCTTTTCTGGTGCGGGGCATCATGACTCTCTATCGACAATTCACCGATCAGGAGTCACTGGATCAGGCATACAATCCGAGCCTCGGCGAGCCAAGGGGGCTGGCGGCGCTGGCGCGATGGCCGTCACGCAGTGCCGCCTTGCGCAAGAGCGGGCGCTGGCGGCGCGTCGCCTACGGGCCGACATGCGCGGAGAGAATGAACCTTCACTTTCCGTGGGAAGCAAACGGCCCGCGTGAAGCAAACGGCCCGCGTGAAGCAAACGGCCCGCGGGAAGCAGAAGGCGGCGCACCGGTGCATCTCTTCATCCATGGGGGCTACTGGCGGTCCCTTTGCGCCGACGATCACGATTTCGTCGCCGCCGCGTTCGTCGATGCGGGCCACATCGTCGGCATTCTCGACTATGCACTCTGCCCATCGGTGACCATCGACGAGATCGTCCGGCAGGTGAGGGCGGCCATCGCCTGGACATGGCACCATATCGGGGAGGAGGGCGGCGATCCCGCGCGAATCACGGTTTCCGGCCATTCCGCCGGCGGGCATCTGGTCGGCATGGCCGCCGTGACCGACTGGAGCGGCCAGTACGATCTGCCGGCGGATACGCTCAAGGCCGGCGTGGCGATCAGCGGGCTCTTCGATCTCGCCCCCTTTCCCTACACCTATCTCCAGCCCAAGCTGCAACTCGGCTGGGACCAGGTCCGGCGCAACTCCCCGATCCTGCATGCGCGCCACGCGCCGACACGGCTGTGGATGGTGGCGGGCGGCGCGGAATCGGGCGAGTTCCATCGCCAGAGCACGAGCTTCCATGACGTCTGGCGGCAGGCGGGGAATGCCGGGCGATGCGAGATTGCCGACGGTCACGACCATTTCACCATCCTCGACGCCTTCGCCGACCCTCGCGACAGGTTCCATCACCGGGTGCTCGAATTCCTCGCTTGCGGCTGACGGTAACGGCTTCTTAACCTTGACGGCCGAAGATGATCGCCACGATTGCGAAGGTTCCCACTTCCCAGCGAGGCGGACGGTCGACGAATGAGGCACGCAAAATCCTACCCCGGTCATGTCACGGTCGATGCGCCCGCACGGTCCGCCGCGGGCGAGGGGTTGCCGATCACCGAGCTCGTCGCGGTCATCCGGCGCCGGCGCGGGGCGATCATCATGACGGCACTCGTTCTCACCATGCTGGCGACGCTCGTCGGCCTCCAGCGCACCCCCCATTACACCGCGCGCGCGCTCGTCATGATCGATCCGCGCGAAAGCCGCGTCGTCGATGTCGAGGCGGTCATGCAGGGGCTCGGCGCCGATGCCGCGAGCGTCGAGACGCAGATCAAGGTGCTCGCCTCGCGTTCGCACATGGAAGCGGTGATGGACGATCTGGGCCTGTTCAGGGATCCCGAGTTCAATCCTGCCGCTGCCCGGCGCCAGCGAACGGTGCAGATCGCCGATGGCGGGCCGTTGACGCCGGTGCTTCGCGCCCTGCCGGACACGCTCCTGCTCGTCCTCGGCCTTGCCCGCGAACCGCTCGCCGGCGAGGACGAGGCCGGATGGGTCGCGATGCGCGAGACCTCGATCGACACGTTCGGCGAGCATCTGGCCGTCCGTCAGGATGGCCGTTCGCATGTGATCGCCATCGAGTTCACCTCGATCAATGCCACCAAGGCAGCCAAGATCGCAAACCGGGTCGCCGACCTCTATGCCGCCGGCCAGCTCGACGCCAAGCTCGCCGCCACCAGCCAGGCCACGGGCTGGCTCGGTGAGCGATTGCAGACCCTGCGCGAGGAACTCGAGAGCGCCGAGGCCGCGGTCGAGGTCTTCCGTTCCGGCTCGGGGCTGGTGGATACCGCCAGCGGCCGTCTGCGCGAACAGGAACTCACGGATCTCTCAAGAACGCTCATGAACGCGCGGGCGGAGCTTTCGGAGAAGCGCGCGCGGCTCGAGTTGATCCGCGAGCTCAGGCTGCGCGGCGAGAGCCTCGAGACCGTCGCCGAGGTCCTGCAGTCCGGGGTGATCGTCAATCTCCGCCAGCAGGAAAGCGACATCCTGCGCGAGGAAGCGGAGCTTCGCACCTATTTCGGCGAGAAGCATCCGCGCATCCAGAACCTGATCGCCGAAAAGGCCAACCTGCAGGCCAAGATCGCGACCGAGGTCGAGCGGATCATCAAGAATCTCGGCAATGAGGTCAGCATCATCGCCAGCCGCGTCGCCGACACCGAACATCAGCTCACCGATCTTTCCGCCGTCAATGACGATGAGCGCGCCACCCAGGTCGAACTGCGTGAACTGGAGCGCCAGGCCGATTCGAGTCGCGAGCTCTACGAGAGCTTCCTCCAGCGTTACAAGGAGACGCGCGAGCAGCAGGGGATCGTGCAGAACGATGTGCGGGTGATCTCGCGGGCGGCCGCTCCCGAACAGCCGAGCTCCGCCGGTGCGGGCATCTTCGCCGCCACCGGTTTCGGCTCGTCGCTGCTGGTCGGATTGATGCTCGCCCTCCTGCTCGAACGTCTCGACGACGGCCTGCGCAGCACGCGGCAGGTCGAGGCGGAACTGGGTCTGCCGGCGCTCGGTCTGGTTCCGCGTATCGGCACGCTTGGCCGCGGCGAGCATCCGCACCAGTATCTCATCAAGAAGCCGCTTTCGGCCTATGCCGAGGCCGTGCGTGCGATCTACACCTCGATGCAGCTTTCGGATGTCGATCATCCGCCGAAGGTGGTGATGGTGACATCGGCACTGCCGCAGGAAGGCAAGACGACGCTGTCGCTCAGCCTCGCCACCTTCGCCGCACGCTCGGCGCAGAAGGTCATCCTCGTCGATCTCGACCTGCGCCATCCGAGCGTGCACCGCGATCTGCCGATCGAGCCCGAAGCGGGCTTCATCGAGGTGATGGCCGGCGAACGCAAACTGAGAAGCGTGATTCTGCATGACGCGGAGGCCGGTCTCGACGTGCTGCCCGTCAAGCGCCAGACCGCCAATCCAACAGACATCCTCTCCAGTCGCAAGATGCGGCGGCTGATCGATGCGTTGCGCGAGCATTATGATTATGTGGTGATCGATTCCGCACCGCTGCTCGGCGTGACCGACAGCAAGGTGGTGGCACTTCTGGTCGACAAGGTGATCTTCGCCACGCAGTGGGAGAAGACTCGAATCGAGGCGGCGGTCAACGGGCTCGCGCAGTTGCGCGAGATCCATGCGCCGGTGGCCGGTTCGGTGCTCACCCAGGTCAATGTCCGCAAGCATGCCTGTTACGGCTATGGCGATGTCGGGCAGTATTACGGCAAATATCAGAACTACTACGTCAATTGAGCCTGCGACCGGCCCCGTCAGGGCCGGTCACTCTCTCCTGATCCGGATTGACATCTTCACGGCATCGGCACGCATCTGCCGATGCCGTTGTCGTTTGAAGTAGAGGCTTCAATCCATGAAATAGTGTGTAAATAATAATCAACATTTAGAGAATTTCTTGAAATCAACAGATTAATTTATTTGAAGATGAATTAATAATAATGATATACAACCTCAAATTTTGTTTCTCCTGCGATGATTTTGAAAGGTCCGGTTATTCCATGACGACATTGCGATCCTGTCCGTCCTGTCACAGGCGTTTTCTGGCGAGCGCGGCGACCGCACTGGCGCTGGCTGCCATCGCTCCCTATGGCACCGCTGTCGCAGCGGATCTCTGCGCGCCGCCGTCCACGACCATTTCCTCGGCCGGTGGTACGGGTGATTTCTGCGATCTCGGCGCCGGCGAGAGCGTGGTCATCGACGCCAATGGCAGCCTGAACGACGACACGCCGGCCAGCTCGGCGGTCCGCGTGACCGGTGCCGCCGGTACGGTCGACAATGCCGGCAGCATCACCGCCACGGACAGCGGTATCGCCGTCGACGCGGCGGCATCGTCCGGAGCGATTTCCAACAGCGGCACGATCACCAGCGGTTCCGACGTTCACGACAGCG
>JAGREZ010000520.1:1299-1529 GCA_020446285.1 Geminicoccaceae bacterium | reverse complement strand
ATCTATCTTGAAGGCGATGCCGGCGTTACCGGCGATATCGTCAATTCCGGCACGATCACCAGCGGAACGATGGGCATCCTCCTTCTGGGAAGCAGCGGCAGCCTGCAGAATTCCGTCGGCGGATCCATCATCAACAGTGGCACCATCAATTCCGATGGCAGCGGCATGTTCCTGAACATGAACGGCCAGAACGTCATTCACAACGGAAGCATGACTGTCGTCGGCAGGGG
>JAGREZ010000520.1:0-1126 GCA_020446285.1 Geminicoccaceae bacterium | reverse complement strand
GGCAACAACAATACCAACAATATCAACGCGATCGTCAATGAGGGCCGCATCGCCACCGAGGTCAACCAGACCAACATCACCAACCAGAGGGCCGGCATCAGCATCGGTCTGGCGACAGTGGGATCGATCACCAACAGGGGAACGATTTCCGGCCCCATCGGCATCGACATCAACGGACTCGACAGCCTTGCCAGCATCGACAACGAGGCGGGAGCCACCATCACCGGCGAAGTGGCGTCGATCCGGATCGGCACCATCAATTCGGGAGCGAGGGTCATCACCAATGCGGGCACGCTCGACGGTGATGCGGCCCTCGGTCCGGCGACGCTCAACCTGACCGGCACGACCGCGCGTGTGATTGGCGATGTGAGCGGTGCCGCCGGATCGATTGTCGATGTCCAGGGCACGTTCACCAGCGAGGGCACGTTCAGCGTCGACACGTTCGGCGTTGCGAGCGGCGGCAGTCTCACGCTCGGCCATGACGTGACGGCCACATCCGGTGTGACCAATGCCGGAACGGTCGATATCGGCGGCGGAACCATCAGCATCACCGGCGACTACACCCAGGCCGCCGGCGGCGGTCTCGCACTCGAGGTCGCCTCGACCAGCAATCACGGTACGCTCGCGGTGAGCGGCGTCGCCGACATCGCCGCATCCGGTGCGCTCACCGTCGATGTCTCCGGTGCGACGAATCTCGCCGACGGTGCGACCATCGCCGATGTCATCACCGCCGCCTCGATCAACGGGACGGCCGTCAGCGTCAGCGACAACAGTGCGATCCTCGACTTCACCGGCACCGTCAATGGTGCCGCCGTCGATCTCACGGCGCATGCCAATTCCCTCGGCACGGTGCTCGCCGGCACCAGCACGGCGCCGGGCGTCGATCCCGCGATCGCCTCCTCGCTCGACACCATCTTCGGCAATTCGACCCTGTCCGGATCGAGTGACATTTTCGGCGCGCTCATGAGCCTCGGCACCGCCAGCGACATCAACCGGGCCATGGGCCAGCTTGATCCGTCGCTCGGCGCCAGCGCCGCCCGGGTCGGGCTCGTGAATGTGCGCGCCGGCGCAAACCGGGTGATCGGCGACCGCCTCGCCCATCTCGCCGGCCATGGCGGCAGCGGTG
>JAGREZ010000519.1 GCA_020446285.1 Geminicoccaceae bacterium | reverse complement strand
GGAGGGAGGCACCGTCTGACTTGACAACAGGACAGTAACCAAAAAGGAGAAGCCAAGCAATCGAAAAATTAACGAATGGTTGAATTTCAAATAAGAGACAATGCTAGTTTGATGGTAAAATGCATAAAATTTGACTGGCTTTTGAATTCGACAGATATTTATTGGCGATACCGTACACATGGCTGGAAAACATGACTGCTGCCAGTCCATTACTGTTGCTGTTTCGCATGCAACACTGTTGTTTGATTGCAAATTGCAGTGTTTTTGACGGTCCTGCGGGACGAAATCTAGACCTCGTCTCAAGAGTATACAACCAATCGTTGATAAAATGCTCCGGATCCGGAGTTTCCTTCGGCCGGCGGGACGGGTGGATTCTCCCGGCCGCAAAAGCCGGACCGCCCATGTTGAATTTACGGAGGATTAACCTTTGATCGCTACGCCTGCCCGCGCGCGATGCGGTGCAGGTGAAACGGCATCTGCATCCGCCGCCTGACAGGGGCGCCCAACGCGGGAGCAGAGTTTGCTTTCAGATCACGACAAGGCGCTGATAGCGGCGAGCTTCGAGGAAATCGCGAAGGCCCCGATCGCCATCTCGCTTGATTTCTATCATCGCCTTTTCGCGCGCGCTCCGCATCTGCGGGAGATTTTTCCCGATGATGTGGAAGCCCAGGCCAGCAAGCTCATCAAGCTGATCGGCATGGCGGTCGGCAGCGTCGACTATCTCGACAGTCTCGTGATCCCGTTGCGGCAGCTTGGGGAGATGCACCGGCGACTCGGCGTCACGGGCGAATCCTTCGACCTCGTTGCGGATGTCCTCATGGAAACATTCTCGTTCCATCTCGAGGAAATCTGGTGCCGCGAACACGAAACCGCCTGGCGCCGGCTGTACGACATCATGGCAGCCGGGATGCAGATCTGCGCCGATTTCTCGGGCACCGGCAACACCGCGGATGTCTGAAGACGGCCCCCTGTTCCAGCACACCCCGTGACCGCCTGCCCGTATCCGGCAGCTCCGCGACCGCGGGCCTCTGGTCCTCTGAGACCATCGTTCGGCGCACGGTCGCGAGGATTCCCCATCGAACGGGGAGGGGGGGCGGATCCGGCGTTCCATGCCGCCGCTCTCGTCACGCGGTGAGCGCGGCGGGCATCTGTGCTGTGGCATCCTGTGCCGTCCGGGTGTCGCTGTCATCGGCGATGCGCGCCCAGCTCGAACGCATCTCGCGCAGGCGCTCGAGGATCTCGTCGCAGATCCCGGCGTCGTTCTGGATGTTCACTTCCGTAAGACGGTGAAGGATGTAGGTGTAGTAGCGATCGAGCAGACGGGCCACTTCACCGCCGGCATCGAAGTCGAGATGGCATTGCAGGCCATTGACGATGGCGTAGGCCCGGGAGATGCTGTGATAGCGGTCCTCGATCCGCTTCTCGCCGATCGCCCGCCTTGCTTCGGATACACGGCGGATGGCGCCATCATACAGCATGACGATCGCCTGTGCCGCGGTAACCGTCTCCGCCGCGGTCTGGTAGGCTTGTGCAGCGCGATACTGGTTTTGCATGGTCGGATACATAAGGCCTCATCCCTTTGTCTTTTCTGCGTCAGCTGCCTGCCGTCATGGCATCAACCTGCGTTCTGATCTGGTTGAGTATCGTGTTGGCGATGCTCAACGCAGCTTCCATCGCCGAGAACCTCTCGATCAGATCGTCGCGGGCGCGGGTCGCGCGTTCCTCGATCTTGGTGATCTGCGTCTGGTAGTCCTCGTTGATGTCCTCAATATTCTGCACAGCAGTGGTTAGCGAACCGTCAAAGGGATCAAGATTTTCGTCCAGAAAATTGAAAAACTTGTCGGCGATGCCCTGACTGGCATTGACCTCGATCGAGGTCGAGCCGTTACCCGCCCAGAGCAGCTCCAGGCCCTCGAAATCCGAACCTTCGGGACCGCGGATGGTGGATCCGTCAAACTCCGCCTCGATGCCGCCGATCAGGACCTGTTCCGGAACGCCATCATTGTCGGCATCGGTGATATCGACGGTGAAATTCGTGGCGGCGATGTTGTTCGTGCGCTCGAACACGCGCAGGTCGTTCGATGACGCCTCGAAACTGAACTCGAACACGCCCCGTACTCCTTCGAGATCGGTCAGGAGCGCATTGTCCAGCTTCGAATCGTCGACTTCGAGGAGGTTCCCCTCGTTGATCGTGATGCCGGCACCCCGCAGCGTCGAGAGCGCGGTCTCGGACAGGCCGGCAACGTCGCTGCCGGCAATGCCGCTCAATCCCTGCATGATGTCGCGCATCGTCCGGTCGCCGTAGAGATATGCCTCTTCGGCAACCTCGCCCGTCGGCGAGATCGTCGACTGGTTGTCGAAGAATGTGCGGAGATTGTTGTAGGCCTCGACGAAGGCGCCGATCTGTTCCTTGACCTCACCGAGTTCGGGCTCGATGGAAACATTCACCGTGGTGCCCGGTTCCGCCTTGAAGAGATTGATCGTCATGCCGCCGGCGAGATCGTCGATCTGGTTGGAGGTGCGGGTCACCGGCACGCCGTCGATCTCGAACTCGGCGAGCGATGCCGCCTGCAGCTCGCTCGTCTGGAAACCGCCCGAGATGCCGCTCGAATCCGCAAGCGAGATCGTCTTTCCGGTTTCCTCGGCGGTCAGCACCATGCGGAAATCGTCATCGGCGACCTTGAGCACGCTGGCGCGCACGCCGCTCGTGCCGGTCTGCGCGTTGAACGCATCGGCGACGTCGTAGATGTCCATGGAGCCATCGATGGAGATCGTGGCCGTGTCTCCGCCCTCCACGCCAATATCGATCGTGCCCGAGAATGCGCTTCCGCCATTCCAGGCATCGGCGAGCGTCTGGTCGGCGGCGCTCGCGGAAAGGGTCGAGAGCTTGTTGGCGGTGGCGAGCTTGTTGACGGTGATCTCGAAGGAGCCGGCCGCGGCCGAATTGTCGGCATTCACGCCCAGGATCTCGTTCGGATTGGTCGAGCTGCTGGAGGAAAAGAACGCGGCCTTGTTCTCGAACATGTTGTCCTTGATGCCGAGAACGCCCGGAGGATTGCGCAGGGGTTCGACGGCCGCCTGCAGATCCTGCAGCAGGGTCTTCATCTCGTCGAAGGCCGTCAGTCTGGCGTCGTTGTCGGTGATCCGCGTTTCGAGGCGGACCGCGCCGAGCCGCTTGGCCTCGTAGGCCGCTTCGACCAGGGCTGCGGTGTCCAGTTTCGATGCGGTGCCGGAAAGGCGCGGCGATCCGCTCGTCGTGTTCAGGGATCCAAAGCTCAGGGAATCCATCGTTCCATTCCTTTGGCGGCGGGGCCAGGCCTTCAGTCCTTGGGTTGCGGAGCTAGGCTTTCAGTTGAACGAGCGGTCCCGTCTGGCCTTCGCGCGCACTTGCGAAGAAGCGCAGAAGCTCGTCCGGGGGACTCTGGTGGATGACGTGACCGCTTTGCTTGTCGGCGACGCGGTAGACGAAGCGACCGCTCTTTTCGTCGCGATAGCTTTCCACCTCGATCTCCCGTCCGGGAAACATCGTTCGTGCAGCGGTCTCGGCGGCCTGATCCAGGGTCCGGGTCTGCTCCGGCGCGATGGCGTCTTCCACATTGCCACCAGGCTGCGGGCGTACCCGTGATCCCGGATCCGGCCGGATTTCACCCGACCGATGCTCCGGCTTCGCCGCCTGTGGCGACGTCGTTTGCTGCATGGGCATCGTGCCCGAAATATCTTTCAACATGGTTCACGTCCGCAGCGACAGTTCCGGAAAACCGGGCCGCCAGAGGGAGGCGACCCGGTTTCGGAATGCCTAGTTGAGNNNCTGCTGCGGCATCTGGTTGGCCTGGGCGAGCATGGCGACGGAGGCCTGCATCATGACCTGCTTGGAGGAGAAGTTGCTCATCTCCGAGGCCATGTCGACATCCATCAGGGTGGAGCGGGCGGCATCGAGATTCTCGATCGAGGTCGCGAGATTGGCGGAGGCGAACTCGAAGCGGGAGATGCTCGCACCGACATTGGCGCGGTCCTCGTTGATCTGCGCGATAGCATTGTCGAGGATGTTGCCTGCGGCGATCGCCCCTTCCTTGGAGCGGATGTTGGCGCGGCCCGTGCCGACACCGGCGCCATCGGCATCGGCGAGCGTGCCGGTGCTGACATTGCCGAGCTGGGTGGTGCGGATGTCGTCGAGGCCGACCTCGATCGTGTCCGCCGAGGAGACGCCCACCTGGAAGGACACGTCGTTGCTGGCGACCGTCAGGTCAGAGGCCGTGGTTGCCGTGGCCGTGGCGCCGGCATTGAAATTGTCGAGCGAAAGGCTGACACCGGTACCTTCGAACACGATCGACCCGTCATAGGAACCCTTGTCGGCGGCCGAGAGCGTGATCGAGGCGGTGAATGTGGCGCCGGCCTGATCCGTGTAGGTGAAATCCACCGTCGCCTCGGCGGCGGCGGCAGCCGTGCCGGTCGCGGTCGGCGTCACGACATAGGAAAGGTTGGCCGCACCTGCGGTGCCGGTGACGACATCGGCGGTGCCGCTGATATGGACGCCCGCGAGGTCGGTATCGGCGCTGATGGTGATGCCGGTATCGCCGTTGAGCAACGTCTGGCCGTTGAATTTGGTCTGGTTGGCGATATCGTCGATCTGCGCGGAAAGCGCGGAGAATTCCTTGTCGAGGAAGTTCCGTTCATTGTCGGAGACCGAGCCCGATTGCGCCTGGACCGAAAGCGCCTTCATGCGCATCAGGATGTCGGAGGTCTGCGCCAGCGCACCGTCGGCAACCTGGAGCATGCTCGATGCCTGCCCGGCATTGACCTGGGCCTGCTTCAGCGCGGTGACGTCGGCGCGGATCTTGGTGCCGACGGCGAGCGAAGCGGCATCGTCGGATGCCTTGACGATCCTCGAACCGCTCGAGAGCTTGGCGAGCGAGCTCGAAGCGGCGGAATTGTTCTGCGACAGATACCGAAGGGCGGTATTGGCGGAGGTGTTGGTGGTACCCGAGAGTGCCATGGACGTTTCCTTCTACATGAAGTCTGGGCCGTTGCCCGTTTCGCGGATGGCTGCCTGCCTTCCGGCACCGGTTCTTCCAGTGCTCG
>JAGREZ010000518.1:1602-2401 GCA_020446285.1 Geminicoccaceae bacterium | reverse complement strand
GTGGCGGGCCTCGATCCCGTCGAGCGCGCACTCGACCTGCTGCTGAAAAGCCTGAGAGCGAAACGCCGGGCACGGCGCAAGGCCATGCAGCCACCACCGCCACCGACGCCGCAACCGGCAGCCGAGCCGCCCGCTCCGCCCGTTGATTCCGCAGAATTCGATTCCGCAGACTTCGAGCCGACCCACGAGGAGCTCTTTGCCGAGCGCTTCACCTCGCGCCTGCGCAATATCGAGTCGGCGGTCATCGACAGCGTCGCCGAACGGTTGAGCGACCCCGACGGCCTCCCCGTCACCGGCAAACACCGCCCCACCCAGACCGCCATCGCCCGCAAGGCCGCCGACCTGCGCAGCTCCACCCTCAACCAGAGCGGCAAAACCCTCCTCGAACAAAACCTGCAAGCAACAATCACCCCGTTGCCGAAGCAGAGGCACAAGCACGGGAACAAACACAGCCACAGAACCGAAAAACCCGACCGCAACAATCCGCCACGGGCGCCGTGACGAAAAAAACCGGGCCGATGGACGGCCCGGTGAGGTTCAGGGAGGCAAGAGAGGGACACGCAGCCGTCTCTTGCCGTCCGTTGTACGGTCTCGCGGGCCGGGCGTCTGTGATGGCCATCACTCCTGCCGGTCTTCAGAGCGTCTTGAGATATTCCACCAGAGCGTGGCGGTCGGCCTCGCTGAAGCCGTGATTGCCATAGGTATCGTGGCCGGCATTGGAATTGCCGGGTCTGGAGGTATCGAAGAGCGTCCGGCCATCGGCGGGTGACGGGTCGAAGCCGACCGTGACGGGATCGAA
>JAGREZ010000518.1:0-1497 GCA_020446285.1 Geminicoccaceae bacterium | reverse complement strand
CCGTCCAGTGTCCCTGCCCGGTAGCGCATGAGTGGCGAATCGATGCCGCAATCGCCGGCGGCGGGGCGCTTGTCCGCGACCTCCTCGCGAAGGCGGGCGGCCAGCGCGTCGATGTCCTCGAACAGCGGCCCGTCGACGGCCTGTCGCGTATCCAGCCGGTCGAGACTGGCGGCGAGCGGTTCGCCGTTTCCGTCGGCGCCGCGAAAGAGCGCCGTTCCGGGGACGGACGAGCCATGGCTCAGCGGCGAGAGCAGGAGACCGTCGGCAACATGGTCGAGCAGTTCGGGGACCGGAACCGGGTTGGCGAGCGCCTCGTCACTGCCGGCGAGGATGTGCCCGGCGAGCCTGCCGCTGTCGACCCTGCCGGCGCAGCCGAAGGCGGCGCGCAGGTCGTCGGTACCGACACCGCCGCCGGCACCGTTGGCGATCGCCTCGGTCCGGACTGCGACCTCGAGCGCCTGCCCGCCATGCGGCACGCGTTCATGGCAGGAAGCGCAATGCTCGTCATAGAGACGTTCGCCGCGCTCCGCCGCCTCCCAGTCGATGGGCCCGAGCAGATCCTCGCGCCATTGCGGCGACCACAGACGGGCGAGCGGCTCTTCGAGGCGGAGCAGGTTGAAGTGACGGATGCTCGAAGGGAAATACGGGGCATCCGGTGACAACGGAGCGGTGGCGAAGAAGGCGAACATGTCGCCGCCATTGCGGACGAGGCGTCCGAGCAGTGTGTCGGTCGGCGCCGAGCCCGTCCACATGCCATGCGAACGGGCCGATGTTCCCCAGAGATGCGGCAGGCTCACCGGAGCGCCGGCGGGCGCAGCATCCTCCCGGGCGTCACTGTCGCCGCCGCCGGCCCTCAGGCGGATCTCCTGCACGGAACGGGCCAGCGCATCGGCACGGCCATGGCCCCATGCGGCACCGTCGGCGGATGCCTCGACACGCGCCCGCCATGTGCGGGCAAACGCCCGGACGCGCTCGAACAGCCTGTCGGCGCCGGCCTCGTCCGGCTCCTCGTTGCCATGCCGCATGGCCGCTTCGGCGAACCGTCCGAAGCGCGCGCTGTTACGGTCGGCGACCGTGGCATCGAGGGCATCGGCGAGATCCACCGCGAAACTCTGGATGTCCGCCTGCGCCGGCGCGCCATCGATGCGGATCACCGTGTCGTCGAAGCGGATCTCGCCGGTGTGGCAGGCGGCACAGCCGATCCCCGTCCAGAAACCGAGCCGGTCGCGGTCGATGGTGAAACCGAGCGGCAGGCGGTCGGGATTGCCGGCGAGCGGCAGGAACCCGTAGCGCGAAAGACCGTCACCGATGAACGCTTCCCCGCTTCCGGCCCGCTCGAGCGCGCGGAACCAGGCATGCGGCATGATCTGCGAGCCGCCGCTGGTGCCATAGAAGAGCGAGCGATCCGCGTCCGTCCAGTTCTGTTCGATATACTGCGCACGCGGGTTGCGCCCGTCCTGGGCTCCGGCATCGCCCGACACCAGCGCCAGCAGGCCG
>JAGREZ010000517.1 GCA_020446285.1 Geminicoccaceae bacterium | reverse complement strand
CGATCTTCGATTTCGACGTGCATCATGGCAACGGCACCCAGGCGATCTTCTTCGACGATCCGGACACGCTCTATCTCTCCACCCACCAGATGCCGCTCTATCCGGGTTCAGGCGCCCGTACGGAAACCGGCTCGCGCGGCACCATCGTCAATCGCCCCTGCCGGCCGGGCACGGGGTCGGCCGACTGGCGGCGGATCGTCGAGGACGGTATCCTGCCGCGCATCGACGCGTTCGAGCCGGGGCTCATCCTGCTTTCCGCCGGCTTCGACGCGCATGCGCTCGATCCGCTCGCGCAGATGGAACTGGTAGAGGAGGATTTCCGCTGGATCGCCGAGCGTGCGGTCGAACTTGCCGAGCGTCATGCGGAGGGAGCTGTTGTCTCGGTGCTCGAGGGAGGCTACCACCCTCCCGCACTGGGGCGCAGCGTTGTTGCCCATCTTCGCGGGCTCGGCCGTGCCGCCGCCTGAACGACGGCGACCGGACGGGCGATTTCAAGCTGAAGGAACCGGATCATGGCGAAAACGACGGATGACGGGGCCGTAACCGAGGCGTCGCCGGTCGGGAAACCGAGTTTCGAGGATGCGCTCGGCGAGCTCGAGGGGATCGTGCAGAAGCTCGAGCGCGGCCAGCTCGATCTCGAATCCTCCATTGCCGCCTACGAGCGCGGCACGGAGTTGCGCCGCTGGTGCGACACGCGTCTCGGCGAGGCGCGCATGCGGGTCGAGAAGCTGACCTTCGACAAGGACGGCGAGCCGCGCGACCGCGAGCCGTTCGAGCCGTCATGACGAGCCCTTCGCTCCTCGCCCGCATGCAGGCCGTGGCGGACAGGACGGAGCGGGAACTCGAACGCCTGCTGCCGGTACCCGCCGGAGCCGAGGCGCGGCTGCACGAGGCGATGCGTCATGCGGCACTCGGCGGCGGCAAGCGGGTGCGGCCGTTCCTCGTTCACGCCTCGGCGGACCTGTTCGACGAGGAGGGGCCGGCTGCCACCGTCACCGGAACGGCGGTCGAGCTCGTTCATGCCTATTCGCTGGTGCATGACGATCTTCCGGCGATGGACGATGCCGAACTGCGTCGCGGCCGCCCGGCCTGCCACAGGGCGTTCGACGAGGCGACGGCGATCCTCGCCGGCGATGCGCTGCAGGCGCTGGCGTTCGGGATCCTCGCCGACGAGGCCAATGGCATGGCGGCCGATCTTCGCGCCGGTCTGGTGACCGGGCTGGCCCGTGCCGCCGGTCATGGCGGCATGTGCGGCGGCCAGCAGATCGATCTCGAGGCGGAAGGGTGCCGTCTCGACCTCGACGCGATCACCCGTCTGCAAGAGCTCAAGACCGGCGCGCTGATCGCGTTCTCGCTCGATGCCGGCTGGATGATCGGGAAGGGGTCGACGGAGGATCGGCATGCGCTCGCCGGCTATGGCGCCGATCTCGGCCTCGCCTTCCAGATCCGCGACGATCTTCTCGACCTCACCGGCGATCCGGGGCTGGTCGGCAAGGATCTGCGTCGCGACGGCGAGGCGGAAAAGGCAACGTTTCCGTCGCTCATGGGAACGGACGAGGCGCGCGCGGCCCTCCTCGAATTGCGGGCGCGCGGATGTGCCCGGCTTGACAGATTTGGCGACCGCAGCATGGTGCTGCGCGAGTTCTTCGATTATGTTATCAATCGTGAGTTGTAAAAGTTCTGCGCTTGTGAGCTTTCCCGATGACCGAAACACCGCTTCTCGACCAGATCCGCGATCCCTCCGATCTTCGCCGGCTGAGCCCGGAACGCCTGCGTCAGCTCGCCGACGAACTGCGCAGGGAGACGATCGACGCCGTATCGGTCACGGGCGGTCATCTCGGTGCGGGGCTCGGTGTCGTCGAGCTTACCGTCGCCCTGCACCATGTGTTCAACACTCCCTATGACCGCCTGATCTTCGATGTCGGCCACCAGTGCTATCCGCACAAGA
>JAGREZ010000516.1 GCA_020446285.1 Geminicoccaceae bacterium | reverse complement strand
TTCTGGAACACCATGCCGACACGGGCGCGCAATTCCACGACATCAATCGATTTGTCGTAGATGTCCTCGCCTTCCAGCTCGATGGTGCCGGTGACGCGAGCGATATCGACCGTGTCGTTCATCCGGTTGAGACAACGCAGGTAAGTCGACTTGCCGCAGCCGGAAGGGCCGATCAGCGCCGTTACTTCCCGCTCGCCTATATCCAGGTCGACATTGAAGAGGGCCTGCTTGGCGCCGTAATAGACGCAAACATTACGCGTGTGCATCTTGATGTGCTCCGGCGTCGGGCCGCTCATCACGGTTTCCCAGCGTTCGGGCGCGGTTTCGGCTTCGGCTACGCTCATCGCGTGATCCTCTCAAACTCTCTTGTTACGGTTTTACCAGCGGCGCTCGAACTGCCGGCGCAGGATGATGGCGATCAGGTTCATCATGAACAGGAACACCAGCAGCACGATGATCGCGCCCGAGGCGCGCTCGACGAACGCCGGGTCGGCGCGCTGCGTCCAGTTGTAGACCTGAACCGGCAGAGCCGCCGCGGGATCGAAAAACCCTTCCGGCGGGGCGGCCGGGAAATCGCGGACGAAGGCGACCATGCCGATCAGCAGCAGCGGCGCTGTTTCGCCCAGTGCCTGGGCAAGGCCAATGATGGTACCGGTCAGGATACCGGGCATCGCCAGAGGCAGCACATGGTGGAACACCGCCTGCATTTTGGAAGCACCGACCCCGAGCGCCGCCTCGCGGATCGAAGGCGGCACCGCCTTCAGGGCCGCGCGTGTCGCGATGATAATCGTCGGCAGGGTCATCAGCGTCAGCACCAGCGCACCAACCACGGGGGCTGACTGCGGCAGGCCGGCGAAATTGATGAAGATCGCCAGACCGAGCAGGCCGAAGACGATGGAGGGCACCGCCGCCAGATTGTTGATGTTCACCTCGATCAGATCGGTGAAGCGGTTCTGCGGCGCGAATTCTTCCAGGTAAATCGAGGCCGCGATGCCGATCGGCAGCGACATGACCAGCACCAGGATCATCATGTAGGCCGAACCGATGATCGCGATGCCGAGACCGGCTGCTTCGGGACGCAGCTCGGAGGCGTCGGGATCGGTCAGAAAGCCCATATTGAACCCGACGTCGAGCATGCCGGCCGCACGCATCCGGTCGGCAAGCTGGAGCTGTCCGGGCGTGACGTTGCTGTCGAGCTCGGCCGTCTCCATCGTCACCCGGCCCTTGTAATAGCCGTCGATGCGGCCATTGGCGTAGGTGCGGAAATTGATCGTCTGATCGAGCATGTCCGGATCGGCGAGCACGCGGTCACGCAATTGCGCCGGAGCCTCCTTGGAAAGCAGACCGGAGATGTCCTTGTCGGAAATACCTTCGGTCGAAACCCCTTTGGCTTCCAGGTCGGCTATCAGCGCCTTTTTAAGCAGGTTGCCGTAGCCGATCGTGGTGACCTTGGCCATTTCGCCGGGATCGCGGTTGCCCTTCTTGTCGAGCACGGATGAGTCGAGCGTCACGTCGAAGGCGACAAAGGTCTGGCGGAAAGCGCTGACGCCGTTCGACAGGATCGAAACGAGCAGAAACACCAGCGCCAGCACCGCAATGGATACGGCACCAATACCGAGCATGCGAAACCGTGCTTCGGCGGCATAGCGGCGCTTGATGCCGATGTCGCGGCGCTTGTTTCCGGTCATGTCATCTCCGGTGGCAACCGGGGCGGAGGCGGAAATCTCGGACATTATTCGTACTGCTCCCGGTATT
>JAGREZ010000515.1:2359-5462 GCA_020446285.1 Geminicoccaceae bacterium | reverse complement strand
GAGCCGAAGGCGACCTGGAGCGAGCGTTTTCAGGCGGTGACGAGGGCGCTCTGGCCGATGGGTTTTCCGGTCATCATCGTCGGCGGCATCTATGGCGGCATCTTCTCGCCGACCGAGGCGGCGGCGGCCTGCGTGCTCTATGCGCTCATCCTGGAAGTGCTCGTCTTCCGTTCGATCACGCCCGCCGGCGTCTACGAGACGGCCAAGTCCACCGGGCTCATCACCGCGGTCGTGTTCATCCTCGTCGGTGCCGGTGCCGCCTTCTCGTGGGTGATCTCGTTCGCGCAGATCCCGCAGGCGATCCTCGGTTCCATCGGCATCGACGCGATGGGGCAGGTGGGCGTGCTGTTCGTGATCTCCATCGCCTTCTTCATCGGCTGCATGTTCGTCGACCCGATCGTCGTCATCCTCGTGCTGGTGCCGATCTTCGCGCCGGTGGTGCAGTCGGTCGGGCTCGATCCGGTGCTGGTGGGCACCATCATCACCCTGCAGGTCGCCATCGGCTCGGCAACGCCCCCGTTCGGCTGCGACATCTTCACGGCGATCGCGGTGTTCAAACGGCCCTATATCGAGGTGGTGCGGGGTACGCCGCCCTTCATCCTGATCCTGCTGTCGGTGGCCGTGCTGCTGATCTTCTTCCCGCAGATCGCGCTCTTCCTGCGTGATCTGGCCTTCGCCAAGTGACCGGAGTCCGCATGTTCAAGAACATCCTCGTTCCGGTGGATGGTTCCGACAATGCCTACCATGCGCTGGAACATGCCGTCGCCGTGCAGAAGGCGACCGGTGGCAGTCTCACCCTTTTGACGATCTATCGCCATCATTCCATGCTCGAGGCGTCGCTCTCGATGGTGCGTCCGGGCGAGCCGGGCAACATGGACGACATCATGCGCGGCCATGCGAAGGAGGTGGCGGAACAGGCGAAGAAACGCGCCATCGAGCTGGGTGCGGCCGACCCGCGCGCCTTCGTTCGCAACGGTCCGGTCGCACGCGGGATCGTCGCCTTTGGCGAGGAGCACGGCATCGACCTGATCGTGATTGGCAGCCGCGGGCTCGGATCGGTGGAAAGCTACCTGCTCGGCAGTGTCTCGCACAAGGTCACGGCACTGGCCGACTGTCCGGTGCTGGTCGTCTGACGCCCATGTACACGGCCGTGGAGCGTTCTTCGGTTGCCGTGACGTTCGATCCGCCGGAATCCGTTCCAAGACTGGCGATGATCGCGCTCAGCAGCGATCTCACCTCCGAGCGCGACGCGGCACGGCTGATCCCGCGCGGGGCGGCGCTGCATGTGGCGCGGGTCATGAACGTGAATCCGGCAACGCCGGACAATCTCGCCAGAATGGCGCCGCAACTGACCGATGCCGCCGCACTCCTGCCCGAAGGCGTGACCCTGGGGGCGATCCTCTACGGTTGCACGGCCGCATCGGTGGCCATCGGCGATGAAACGGTGGTGGCGCATATCCGCAAGGCCCGTCCCGGCGTGCCGGTGGTGACGCCGGTCAGCGCGGCGGTGGATGCGTTTGGTGCGCTGGGTGTCTCGCGCATCGCGGTCATGGCGCCCTATGTCGAGGAGACGGCCGCGTCCGTCGTCCGCTGGTTCGGGCGTCACGGGCTCGACATCGTGAGCGCGCAATGTCTCGGCGTTGCCGACGATCGCGACATCGCGCGGCTTGGAGGCGATACCATCATCGATGCGGCGCTGGCCGTCGATACCGCCGATGCCGAGGCGCTGTTCCTCTCCTGCACGGCGCTGCCGGCGCTCGGTGTCATCGATGAACTGGAGGAACGGCTCGACAAGCCGGTGGTGACGTCGAATCAGGCGGGTTTCTGGCGCCTGCTCAGGCATGGTGGCCTGTCTCCCCGCCCGGATGCACCCGGCCGCCTCTTCGCCCATGAATTGCGGGAGCGCGTCGCATGAGCGTCAGTGTCTTCATAACGCCCGGCGAGATCGAGGCGGCCCGCGAGCGCCTTGCCGGCGTGATCCGCCAGACCCCGGTCGAACCCTCGCCGGTCCTGAGCGCGCGTGCCGGCGCGCCGGTGCTGCTCAAGCTGGAACATCATCAGTTCAGCGGCAGCTTCAAGTTCCGCGGTGCCAGCAATGCGCTGCGATGCCTGAACGATGCCGGGCGGGCCGCCGGTGTCGTCGCGGTTTCCACGGGCAATCACGGTCGCGGTCTCGCCCGCGCGGCGGCCGGGGCCGGTGTCCGCTGCGTCATCGCGATGTCGGAGCTGGTGCCGGACAACAAGGTCGCGGCCATCCGCGGAGAGGGGGCGGATGTCCTGATCCGTGGCCGTAGTCAGGACGAGGCGCAGGTTGAGGTCGACCGGCTGGTGGCCGAGGAGGGCATGACCATGCTCCCGCCCTTCGACCATCCGGCGGTCATCGCCGGTCAGGGAACGCTCGGGCTGGAGATGATCGAGGCCGTGCCCGAGCTCGAAACCGTTGTGGTGCAGCTTTCCGGCGGCGGGCTCATTTCCGGTGTGGCGGCTGCGATCAAGGCGCGGAAACCGGGCGTGCGTATCATCGGCGTCTCGATGGAGCGCGGTGCGGCGATGTATGCGAGCCTTGCCGCCGGACATCCGGTGGAGGTGGAGGAACAGCCGACACTCGCCGACAGTCTCGGCGGCGGCATCGGCCTCGACAATCGCCATACCTTCGCCATGGTGCGCGAACTGGTGGACGATGTGGTTCTGCTCGACGAGGCCGAAATCGCGGCGGGCATCCGCCATTGCTACCGCGAGGAACGGCAGATCGTCGAGGGCTCGGGCGCCGTCACCGTCGGCGCACTGCTTGCCGGCAGGATCGCGGTCGGGGGTCCGACGATGCTGTTGCTCAGTGGCGGCAATATCGACATGGAGCTGCACCGCCGGATCATCTCGGGCGAGAATGTCGATGTCGCGGGGGAGAGGGGCTGATGCCGGCGATCCGCATTCTGGGCGAAGCTGAACTGAGAAGGGCCGTCTTTCTGGATCACGCGGCCGTCGATTGCATCGAGAACGCCTTTCGCGCGCTCGCCGGCGGTGGTGTGGTCATGCCGCCGATCCTCTCCATGCCCATTCACGCATTCAACGGCGAGGTCGATGTCAAGACGGCCTACGTTCCGGG
>JAGREZ010000515.1:849-2246 GCA_020446285.1 Geminicoccaceae bacterium | reverse complement strand
AGGCGCTGCTGCTCGACAACGGCTATCTGACCGATGTGCGTACCGCCGCCGCCGGTGCGGTGGCGGCGAGGCATCTCGCGCGCGCGGATGCGCGATGTGCCGCCATTCTCGGCAGCGGAATGCAGGCGAAACTGCAGCTGCAGGCGCTCACGCTGGTGCGGCCCATCGAGCGTGCGCTCATCTGGGCGCGCGATCCGCACAAGGCGGAGGCAGCGGCGGCGGAGATGGGCAGGGCACTCGGTATCGGGGTTCGCGCCGCTGACGATGTTCGCGACGCGGTCGCTCGTGCCGACATCATCGTCACCGCCACACCCGCGAGCGAGCCCTTCGTGAAGGCGGAATGGCTCTCACCCGGCCAGCACATGACCGCCATGGGATCCGATCAGGAAACCAAGAACGAGATCGAGCCCGCATGTATCACCCGCGCCGATCTCTATGTCGCCGATCGTCTCGGCCAGACCGAAAGGCTCGGCGAGTTGCGCAGCGTCATCGCCGCCGGTCTGCGGGACTCCGTCCGCCGCAGCGCGGAACTGGGCGAGATCGTTTGCGGCAGTGCCGACGGGCGCCGTTCCGCCGATGACATCACCATCGCCGATCTCACCGGAACCGGCGTACAGGATACAGCCATCGCCACCTTCGCGCTTGCGCATGCCGCGCAAGCCGGAACCGTTATCGAAAGCTGACCGACCCATGGCCATGATCGACACTTTCAGGTTTTCGGACGTCGAATACGAATCCCGTCTGGCAAGGACCCGTGCCGCGATGGAAGGAGCAGGACTGGATACGCTGATCGTCTCCGATCCGTCCAACATGGCATGGCTCACCGGCTATGACGGCTGGTCCTTCTATGTCCATCAGGCGGTCGTCATCGGTCCCGTCGGCGCCCCCGTCTGGTTCGGCCGCGAACAGGATGCGCAGGGCGCGCTGCGCACATGCTACATGGCCGATCCCGACATCATCGGCTATCCTGACTATTTCGTGCAGAATCCGGACATGCACCCGATGGACTATCTCGCCGCCAGGCTCACCGATCGCGGCTGGCATCGGGGGCGCATCGGCGTCGAGATGGACAATTACTGGTTCTCCGCCGAGGGCTATCTGGCGCTCTGCAAGGGTCTGCCAGAGCCGCCCGTGAGCGCCAACGGGCTCGTCAACTGGCAACGCGGCGTGAAGTCCGAAGCCGAGCTCGACCGGATGCGCAAGGCCGCGCGAATCGTCGAGCGCATGCATGCCCGTATCGCCGACAGAATCGAGCCGGGTCTCCGCAAATGCGATCTCGTGGCGGAAATCTATGACGCCTCCCTGCGTTACGACGAGGAATGGGGCTTCGGCGGCGACTATCCCGCCATCGTGCCGCTGCTTCCTTCGGGTACGGATGCCGCCGCCCCGCATCTCAC
>JAGREZ010000515.1:0-627 GCA_020446285.1 Geminicoccaceae bacterium | reverse complement strand
CTGAACAAGTACGGCATCGTCAAGAACAACCGCACCGGCTATCCGATCGGTCTCAGCTATCCGCCGGACTGGGGCGAGCGCACCTGTTCGCTGCGACCCGGCGACCGTACCGTGCTCAAGCCCGACATGACCTTCCACTTCATGACGGGGTTGTGGATGGACGACTGGGGCTTCGAGATCACCGAGAGCATCGTCATCGGCGATGATGGTGCCGAATGCCTTGCCGATGTTCCCCGCAAGCTCCTGGTAAAAGAATGACGACCCCGGTTCCGACCTCCGCCAATCCCATTTCCGCGACGGTGCCGTTCGAAACCGACGGTGCGCATCACGGTTTCCTGCGCCTGCCCTACAGCCATGACGCGTCCGCATGGGGCTCGATCATGATTCCGCTTTCCGTGATCCGCAATGGCGACGGGCCGACGGCACTTCTCACCGGCGCCAATCATGGCGACGAGTATGAAGGCCCGATCGCGCTGCAGCGCCTTTCCCGCGAACTCGATCCGCGCGAGGTGAACGGACGTGTCATCATCGTGCCGTTCATGAACATGCCGGCGTTTCTGGCGGGGCGGCGCACATCGCCGTTCGACGGCGGCAATCTCAATCGCAGCTTTCCCGGACGTCCGGACG
>JAGREZ010000514.1 GCA_020446285.1 Geminicoccaceae bacterium | reverse complement strand
TATCTAACGCAAATTGAGCCAAAAACTATTCGCGGCCGTGGCGCATGATGGCGTTCTCCTCCATTTCCTGCTGTTCCCTCCGGTCCCTTTGCGCTCGGGCGGCCCGGCGGCGGCGTTCGGCGACGATTTCCAGTCGCTTGACCGCGACGATCCGTTCGTTGAGTTCCTCGCGCGCCGCATGGCAGCGTCGCTCCTGGATGGTCATTGCCCGCTCGAGATCGCTCGCGCGCCGGCGGCCGCCTTCGATCAGTCTCGCCGCGACATCGAGCGGCAGGGCTTCGGGGCCGCCGTCGGACCCGGCATGAAGTTGCTCGATACCGTCGATGGCCTCGCCGATGGCGGTCCGTGTCCGTTGCCGCGAATGTTCGAGCCTTTCGCGCACGGTTTCCTCACCCGCGAGCTTGCGGCGCTGCCTGTCGAGTTCCTGCTGTTCGAGGCGGGCGAGCAGTTCGAGGGCGCGTGTGCTCATCCGGCACCCCCCGGAACGTTCCTGCCGCCGCCCGGCATTCCGGCGAGCGCGCGCGCGAGGTCTTCGAACGGATCGCCGCCCGCATCTCCTTCGCCGAGATCCTGTGCCAGGATCGCCTCGATCTGCGGACGCACGCGGATCGCCTCGTCGACCCGCGGATTGCTTCCCTGACGATAGGCACCGAGCTCGATCAGCTCCGACATCTCCGAATAGGCCTGCATCAGCGAGCGGGCACGCAGGACGAGTGTCCGCTCCTCGGCCGAATAGCATCCGGGCGCGGAGCGCGAGACGCTGCGCAGCACGTCGATCGCCGGGAAGCGGCCGGCCTCGGCGATGCGGCGGTCCATGATCACATGTCCGTCGAGAATGCCGCGCACGGTGTCGCTGACCGGCTCGTTGGTATCGTCGCCCTCGACAAGGACCGTGAAAAGTCCCGTGATGTTGCCGGCACCGTTGCCGGTGCCGGTTCCGGCCCGCTCGAGCAGGCGCGGCAATTCGGCAAAGACGCTCGGCGGGTAGCCCTTGGCGGTCGGCGGCTCGCCGGCGGCGAGATGGATCTCGCGCAGTGCCATCGCATATCGGGTGACGCTGTCGAGGAGGCAGAGCACCTCGAGGCCGCAGTCGCGAAAATACTCCGCGACGGCGAGGGTGACATGTGCCGCGCGCCTGCGCATCATCGCCGACATGTCGGAGGTGGCGGCGACGACGACACTGCGTTCGAGGCCCTCGGGGCCGAGCGTGTGATTGAGCATTTCCTGCAGCTCGCGGCCGCGTTCGCCGATCAGCCCGATCACCATGACATCGGCGTCGCTGCCCTTGGCCATCATCGACATCAGGCTCGACTTGCCGACGCCGGAGCCGGCGAAGATGCCGAGGCGCTGGCCGCGGCAGCAGGGTGTGAAGAGGTCCATCGCCCGCACGCCGAGACGCATCCGTCCGCCCATCAACTGCCTGTCATGCGCCGGCGGTGCGGGGGCGTTGACCGGATAGGCAACGGCTCCGCGAGCGAGCGGCGGGCCGCCGTCGGCCGCCTCGCCGAGCGCGTCGAGCACGCGTCCGCGCCAGGAGAGGTCCGGGCGGACCGCGTTGAAACGGCGGTCGATGCGCACCGGTGAGCCATAGGAGACGGCCTCGGGAGGGTCGTATGTCAGAAGGTTCACGCCTTCGTCGCTGAAGCCCACGACTTCCGCGAGAATGGCGTCCCGGTGACGGCCGGCGGTTTCGGACCCGTTCCGGGCCGAAGGCGAGGGGTGGACCCAGCAGGTGTCACCGAGGCCGACGAAGCCGTTCAGGCCGCGCACGGTGATGCGGTTGCCGAGGCAGGCATGGGTGGTGCCGCCCACCTGCGATGTCTCGATGGAGGCGAGCGCGCCTTCGAAGGCGGCGATCCGACTTTCGCTCCAGACTTCCAATGCGCCTTCCCGCTGTCCCGTCATGCCCCGTCCCGCACCCCTGTGCCGCCCTCGGCGCGGTATCGCAACCGTCTGCCGGAGCACCACGCCCGCGAAGGTAATGCCGGCGGGTTAACAAACCGTTTCACCGCCCTCGGGAACGGCGGTTCCGGACGGCGCGATTGCTGCTTCCACGGCGGTCGACCGAGAAAAATCGGTCCGATTAAGAATGAATTAACGTTCCATCCCTTAAGGTTACGTCCAACTGAACGTAACCGGTGCAAAAGACCGGGCG
>JAGREZ010000513.1 GCA_020446285.1 Geminicoccaceae bacterium | reverse complement strand
TCGGTGATGTTCTTGACCACACCGTCGATGATCTGGCCCTCGCTGAGCGTCGAGAGGAGTTCCTCGCGCTGCTCCTTGCGGCTCTCCTCGAGGACGGCACGACGCGACACGACGATGTTGCCGCGGCGCCGGTCCATCTTGAGGATGAGGAACGGCTCCTGCTTGTTGACCAGCGGCGTGACGTCACGCACCGGGCGAATGTCGACCTGCGAACCCGGAAGGAATGCCACGGCACCGCCGAGATCGACGGCGAAGCCGCCCTTGACGCGGCCGAAGATCGAGCCGTCGACCTTGTCCTGCTGGTTGAAGGCGTTCTCGAGCCGGTTCCAGCTCTCCTCGCGGCGGGCCTTGTCGCGGCTGAGCACCGCCTCGCCGGTCTTGTTCTCGAACCGTTCGACATAGACCTCGACGGTATCGCCGACCTTGACCTCGGGCGCCTGGCCCGGACTGGCGAATTCCTTGAGCGCGACCCGTCCCTCGGACTTCAGTCCGACATCGACGATCGCCTCCTCGCCATCGATGGCAATGATGGTCCCCTTGACGACGGTACCTTCGATCTTGCCACCGGCACCGCCGAAGCTCTCGTCGAGCATCGCCGCGAAATCATCGAGCGACGGGCCCTGGGCCTCGGTTGCGGCCGTTCCTACAGTCATTCGTGCTCCAGATCATCGCCTGCCGCGTCACGATGGATCGGGGCAGGGTTGGGGTTGCGCCAAAAGGCCCGGATGTCATGCCGACATCAATCCGGATGTCATGCAGACATTCGAAGCCGTTCGTCCATGAGGCTCCTGATGGTCCCGAAGGCCTGGTCGATGTCGAGTTCCGACGTATCGACGACGACGGCGTCTTCAGCAACGCGCATCGGCGCGACCGACCTTGCCTCATCCCGTCGGTCACGCGCTTTCAGTTCATCGAGAACGCGCGCGTATATAGGCGTCTCGCCGCGATTTAGCAACTCCTTGTGGCGACGCCGCGCCCGCGCCTCGATGCTGGCGGTGATGAAGAACTTGCAGGGCGTGTCCGGAAAGATCGCCGTGCCGATGTCCCTGCCGACGACGACGCTTCCCCGCCCCTCGGCGCCAAGTCGCCGCTGCACGGGCAGAAGTGCCGTGCGCACCGCCGGCATCGCGGCGACCACCGAGGCACCGTTGCCGGTCGCCTCGCCGCGCAGGCAGGCGGGATCGAGATCGGCCGGGGCGAGACGTTCGGCCGCAGCCGTGGCCGCGTCTTCGTCGGCCGGGTCGATGCCGGCGTCGAGCAGCTTCTTCGCCACGGCCCGGTAGAGAAGGCCGGTATCGAGCAGGCCGAGGCCGAAATGCGCGGCAAGGCGCCGGGCGAGCGTGCTCTTGCCGGAGCCGGCGGGTCCGTCGATCGCGACGATCACCGGCCCGCCGCCGTCGAACGGGGTTTCCTGTTCCATGGTGCCGCTCATGATGAAACTGCCTTCGTTATGTCTGCGCCAAGGCCGTTCATCAGCGTCCCGAAGCCCGGAAAGCTCGTGTCGATGGCCTCCGCACCGCTGACGGTCACCGGCTCCCGACCGAGCCCGCCAAGCACGAGGAAGCTCATGGCGATGCGGTGATCCAGTTTCGCGTCGATGGTCGCCTTGCGGGTCGCCGCACCGCCCCGCACGATCAGGTCGTCGCCCTCGATCCGCACATCGACGCCACAACGCGCGAGGCCATCGGCCATGACCGCGAGCCGGTCCGTTTCCTTCACCCGAAGTTCCGCCAGCCCGCGCATGATCGTCTCGCCCCCGGCGAAGGCGGCGACCACGGACAGCACCGGATATTCATCGACCATCGACGGCACGCGCGCGGCGGGAACCTCGATCCCGCGGAGTTCCGCGGCCTCGACGACCAGATCGGCGACCGGCTCGCCGGCAACCGTGCGCTCGTTGGCAAAGGTGATGGACGCGCCCATCTCGCGCAGCGTCGTGACGAGGCCGATGCGCAGTGGATTGACGCTGATCCCCTCGATGGTCACCGGCGTCTTCGCGCGAAGGACGGCGGCGGCCAGCGGAAAGGCGGCCGACGAGGGGTCGCCCGGCACGACGAAACGCTGCGGGTGCAGTTCCTGCTGACCGGTCACGCTCACCCGCAACCGGCCATCGGCCAGCGGTTCGCTTTCGATGGAGGCGCCCATCGCCGTCAGCATCCGCTCGGTATGATCGCGCGAGGGCAGGGGCTCGGTCACTGTTGTCCGTCCGGCCGCATGCAGACCCGCGAGCATCACCGCCGACTTGACCTGCGCCGAGGCGACCGGGCTTTCATAGTCGATCGGCAGAAGCGTGTCGCTGCCGCGAAGGGCAAGCGGCAGGCGATCGCCCCGGCGGGCCATGAACATGGCGCCCATGCGTTCGAGCGGCTCGCGGATGCGGCCCATGGGGCGCGAGCGCAGCGATGCGTCGCCGGTGATCGTGGTGGTGAAGGCGTGACCTGCAAGAATGCCCATGAGCAGGCGCGCGCCGGTGCCGGCATTGCCCATGTCGAGGACATCCGCCGGCTCGGCCATGCCGGCCGTTCCGCGGCCATGCACCGTCCACTCGCCGTCGCCCTCGCGCTCGACGGCACAGCCGAGCGCACGCATGGCCCTCGCCGTGGCGATGACATCCTCGCCCTCGAGCAGTCCGGACACCCGGCTTTCCCCGACCGCGAGGCCCGCGAGCATCAGGCTGCGGTGGGATATGGACTTGTCGCCGGGAACGCGGATCCTGCCCCCGAGCGCGCCATGCGGGGCGGCACGCAGTTGCATCTGTATTTTTCAACCCTGGATTATTGGAACGTGACATGTCGGAAGGCATTGCCGGAACAGCCTTTCGAACCGGAATTTGCTTTTGACAGGTCCGGCCGATCATGGCAATTGCCGATCCACCTTCGCCTGCGTCCGCGCAGGGCCACCCGTCACATGCGCCTGCGCCCGCGCAGGGCTACGCACGAACGATCACCCGGAGACGAATTTGCCGAAGCCAGAGTGGGGTACCAAGCGCATCTGCGCGAATTGCGGCGCGCGGTTTTACGATTTCGCCAAGGCCACCATCGTCTGTCCCTCCTGCAGCGCACCCTTCGATCTCGAAACCGCCGGTCGTACCCGTCGTTCGCGCGGAACCGCCCGGGCCGTGGTCGCCGAAGAGGAGGAGGCGGTCAAGGAGGCCGAGGAAGCCGAAGTCGAGGATGACGAGGAGGATGAGGATGACGACGACGAGATCGTCGCAACCGACGCCGATCCCGACAAGGATGAGGATGACGACGACAACAAGAAATCCCTTGCCGACGACGAGGATGAAGACGAGGAAGATCCGTCTCTCATCGAGGATGCCTCGGAACTCGGCGACGATGACGACGTGTCCGAGGTCATCGACGGCGACCTCGGCGACGAGGAGCAGTCCTGAACGACGAATTTAGCACTTGCGCCCGGCGCCGCCTTTGCTTATCCACCGGGCCGGACGGGGCCGTAGCTCAGTTGGGAGAGCGCCTGAATGGCATTCAGGAGGTCGAGGGTTCGACTCCCTTCGGCTCCACCATCATCGCATTTTGCTCCATAAAATCCCCTAACACCTTGAAAGGTAAGGTGGTTTTTGGGGTTCTAAGTCCGGTTTCGCGGCTATAGGTGATGCGCTCAGAAAAGGCCAGTCTGAGCACCGTCCGTTGCAGTTTGAGTTGCCCTGAATCCCAGAGTTTCCAGGGGTTTCGCAGAAATCCGATGGCGAGTTCAAACATGTCCTCGAAGGTATGGGCGGGTCCGGCCATTTTCTGCCGTTCCTCGGTCAGGGCATGCTTGTCTTTCTGCAATCTGGAAATGCGCGTCTCGTAAGCCTTGAGGATGGCGGTATCCTCGGCGTCGGCGATGCGGTCGAGGAGATTTTCGATCTGTTTTTCGATCTTCGCTTGTTCCTTGCGAAGGTCCGTCAGAAGATTGGCCGCCTGCTGACGACGTTGCGCCCAAGCTTGCCGGAACATGGCATGCGCCAGTTCAAAAAGCCGTTTTGTGGGCCGCAGGCTTTTGAGCATCGTTGCGAATTCGCCTTCGATATCGTCCCGCCGGATCGACTTGCCGTAGCTCGCGCAGTTCGACACCCGGCAAAAATAATAGGGATGCTTCTTGCTCGTTTTGCTCGTCGACCAACCGGCGGTCAGGGGCGTGTTGCAATCGCCACAGAGGACGAAGCCTCGTAGCGGAAAGTCCTCGCTGATGTTCTTGCGTGCCGGAGCGTTGGCACCGCGCTTTCGACGCTCCTGAATTTTTTCGAAGGTCGAGAGCGATATCAGCGGTTCGTGATGGCCTTGCACCCAGTCGATGCCCCAGTCCTCGTGACAGAGAAAGCCCGCATAGATCGGGCGGACGAGCAGGCGCGTCACTTCCTGCTGGCGGACGGTGCCGAAGGCATTTTTCGGGAAGGCGGGCTGACTTTCGAGAAAACGTTTCACCTCGGCCTGGCTGTCGAGCCTGCCGCAGGCGTAACCTTCCAGGGCTTCCGCGACGATGGATGCGACTGGCTCATTGCGTACCAGAAGCTTTCCATGCGCGGGGCTTTTTTCGTAGCGATAGCCGATAGGTGCCTGAAAGACCCAGTAGCCGTTTTTCATGCGCGCGCGCATTTTCTGCGAAACCTGCCGTCCGTTCTGTTCGCGCTCCAGCGCACCTTGCGCGGCGAGGATGGTTTCGATGAACTTGCCCTCGGGCGTGTCCTCGAACTTGAAGTTCAGGCATTCGACGCGGGCGTCTCTCGCCTGAAAGGCTTTCCGTAGTTTGAGGTGGAACTCGGTGTCGCGGGCGAAACGCTTGAGATCGTCGAAGATGACGACGTAACCTTCATCCACCTCCTGCCCGGATTTTTGTGCGTCGAGGTAACTCAAGAGAGCGACCATGCCGGGACGTTTCATGAAATCCCCGCCGCCCGACACATCGTCGGGAAAGACGGCCTCGACCTGATAGCCCTGCGCCGCCGCATATTCGCGGCAACGCGATTCCTGGCTTTCCAGACCGTGCCCCTCGCGCGCCTGTTTCGCGCTCGATACGCGGCAATAGATAACCGCCCGTTGCGGTTTGTTTTGGTTGTTGTTTTTCAATTGTGCCTCCTTTCGTCCGGCAACAGCGCATGCGCCTTGCCGGTGGCTGGTTCTTGTTGTGATTGATGGGAACAGTCTATCATGCCCCGATTCTCGCTGGCGATAAAATCACCGATCTCGTCGTTTTGTTCACAGACATGATCGAGCGCATGGATGCGAAAGCCCAGATCGACGAAGCTCACCATGATCGACCAGAGCGTTCTGATAAACTCGATCTTCTCTTCGTCGGTGAGATCGCTGTCTTCGAGATAGGTGCCGTACAGCTCCCAGTCGATGGACAGACCCGGCGGGCCGGTTTCGCCCGATGGCGGCTGTTCTATCTTGTCCGGTGTTTCGTCTTTCGCTTTCATGGTCTCTCGCTCCCTTGTGTCTCGTTCTTCCTTCCGCTCCCCTCAAAGGAACATAACCAGAACAAATATAAGATAGCATTCCTATATTTGCAACAAGAGTCTTTGACTTTTTCCATGTCACATCCCCGGACGCTTATCGGCTGCGGGTTCGGCTGCGGTCGCGGGCGGCCTCGCGCGCGGCCTTTTCCGCTTCCATCCTCGGGCGATGGAACTTGTCCTCCAGTGCCTTGCCGACATCGTAGAGTTCGCGCTTCTCCACCGCGCGATAGGCTTCCTGCATCATCGACTTGGCTCCGGCCTGGGTGATGCCGAGTGTTTGCGCGAATTCCGCCGATTCCCGGTCATAGGCCTTGTAGAACGGCATGGTCTCGCCGTTCTGGATGAGATGTTCGACATTGCGGGCGTGGTTGAAGGCGAGATTGTGCCCGCTCTCCCTGACTTCGGCCTCGCGTTTCATCAGGCCTTCGCGCATTCGGTTCATCGTCTCGCCATAGCGAGCCTTGAAGATGTCGCGGATGATGGTCTCGCCCTTGATCGCATCGAATTTTTCCGAGCGGGCGAAGGCATGGGCATAATCGGTCAGCTTCTCATGGAAGGTGCCGTTTGTTTTGATGCCGCGCTCCATCACTCCGGCCAGTGCCCAGCTCTCCTCGAACTGGCCGTCGGTGAGCGATTTGCCGGTGAAGCTCTGGCGGGCTTCATGGCGGTTCTTCTCGAAGCTGTCATGGTCGGTCGTGGTCATGGTCTCGTCTCCTAACGTTGACGGATGCGGCGATCGGGGCCGTTGCGCCGGTCGGTCGCCTCCTGAAAATCACGGGTGGGTTTCTGGTGCAGGGCCTGACGCTCTTCGGCGGTTCTTTTGATCTCGCCGAGGGCGTTCAGTTCGGATTTGTCGATCACCGCCACATCGTCACGATGGGCCTTGAGAACGGCCATGCGCGCCTGACGGTCGATGGCGGATTTGTCGAAGCGGTCGCGTCCGAGCCATCTCGGGATGAAGTCCAGCGGTTTCGATCCGGCCTCATCGATCAGCTTCTGCCGCGCCTTTGCAAATCTCGCCGGATAGTCGCGCTCGTATGCCTGCTCCAGATCACGGCGGGCAACGGCATGGTCGCGCCTGATCTCCTGATAGGATTGCCATTCATCGGCGGTGTATCTGGCCGATGCCTCCTGCCGCAGCGAGGCCAGTTCGAAGGTGCGGCGCACCTCTTCGGCCAGGCTGCTCATGACGGCCTCCCGCTGTCATTCATCGACGGCATCCGGTGCGAAGTAGAAGCGTATCCAGGCGCATTGCCCGTCGCGCGGATAGACATCGAAGCTGCCATAGGGGCCGATGTAGCGGCAGTGCGTGTAGTAACGATCCGCGAAGGGATCGAGACCGTGCCCCTGATCGATCCAGACGTAGGAGAACCGTCCATGCGGCAGGCCGTAGGTCAGATACGCGGCGTAAAGCCCGGCGGGCACGATCAGCCAGATGAAGTAGCTCAGGCGAAACAGACGCGGCTTCATGATCGCGTCCCCTTGCGCGACCCGAGTGTTATGAGCGGATCAGCAGGCAATCGACCGCCTTCGAGCGGATTGTCCGCCAGCTCATGACAATAGGGTGCGATCTGGTTCTGGCCGATCTTCCTGCAGTGAATGAAGCCGACATCCTTGACATGGATGATCTGCTCGTCGACCGGTAGCCGCATCAGTTGTTCGGCGGTGAACAGGCGTTCCTTGCTGGTCGAGAGATTGCCCGAATAATCGAGCTGGCCGCTGTTATAACCGAGCCCGTGCTGCACGACGCGGCCTTCGCCCATGGCCCGGCTGACGCGCTCGGCTTCCTCGAACGAGGAAAAACCGAACCATTGCTTGACGACCGCGTTCTCCTCGATTGTCGCGGTTTCTTTTTCACCGTACTTGCGCTGTATTTCCGAACGCGACTGGGCGATCATGTGGCAGTTGCCACCATATCCGCGCATTGTCGTCAGTGCCGCCACCAAGGCCTGCAAGGGCGCATTGGTGAATTCGTCAAGAATAAAATCCACCGGCCCGGCCTCGCCCGAGAGCAGGGCTTCGACGAAGGATTGCAGATGCAGGGCATAGTGCGGGCCGAGCCTGCCCATATGCCGCTGGGGGCCGACGATGAAGATGACGTATTTCTGCCGGATCAGTTCGGCGTGTGAAATCTCAGCATCGACTCCGGCGGTGTGAAGCCAGCTACCGGCACTGTAGATGCGAAGTGCGCGAAGCGCCGCGCCGCGATGCTGGCTGAAATGCTCCTTGTTGTTGGCTGCCGCATCGAGGATGTGACTGCCGAGTGCTGCCAGTGTCTCATCGCCATCTTCCGCCTCGATGCGCGCGGCGTTCAAAAATGTAGTTGGACTGGCGAGAAGTGACCAGACGCCGCCCGGTATCGCCAGATGCGTTCCGCGCTTGAGCAGGGCACGCAGTGCGAACTCGATGTAGCTTCGCGGTTCGTCCCGCCAGTATTGATTGCGGGCATCGTTTGGCGGTTCGGCGATCAGCGCGTGGTTGGCGTTTTCCGTGGCAAATACCAACTCACCCTTGTCGGCATCATGCGCCGAGATCACGCCGCCGAAAGGCGTGAGCGAGACCCTGTAGGGATTGTCACGACCGAGAACGCGACCGTCATCGACGATCGCAACCTTGCGGCCATGAGCATGACATGTATCGGCACACTGCGCGGCGACCTCGCCGTCCTTGCCATCGTTGACAATGACAGCGCGACTTCGATCTTCAATCAATGACATGAGCGAGGGCATCGCACCGCAGGTCGTCTTGCGACTTCCTGCGGCGGCCATCAACAAGGAATGCGAAGGCTTGGGCGCGAAGATCGGCTTGTTGTCGAAGCCAATACCGATGATCCGGCGAGCCGCCGACTTGTTCAGATCAGTCATCGGTCATGCCCGCCCGCTTGAGGGCATCGCTGCCGACAAGCTCGGATGAATGCGCGGTGCGGCCTTGCGCCAGGATCGCGGCGATCTCGCGGTCACGGGCATAAACCCTGAACATCATGCGCAAGGCCCCGATCAGGATCGCCAGCGATGCCAGTGCCATGATCGCGCTCAATATGCCGAACTGCCACCAGCGCGGATCGGACGGCCAGTAGAGCCAGGCGACCGCACCGCAGATCAGCGCCCACAGGAAGCGAAGATTGATCAGAAAGATCGCACTTCGCGGTGTGCGGGCGGCCTGAACCGGATGTTTCATGACCTGCCGCCCGCCATCGAACGCCGCTTCGCCGCGACGATCTCGCGGCGGATGCGGTTGAGATGCCCGTAGGTACCCCAGATCACGCTCGTCAGTTCACTGCCGCGCAGATCGCGGCTCAGGAGCTTGAGTTGCCCGATGAAGAAGCCGCCGAGAAGTGCGGCGATACCGACGCCGATGATGAACCTGATCTCATCCGGATGGAGCAGGTCCTGAAAATTGTAGGCGACGCTCGACGTGCCCAGTGTTGAGATCATCGCCGCCGGAAGCAGCGGCCTTCGCGTCGACACGACCGAGAGCTGGTCGAGCATGTAGCTGTCGCGGTGCGTGCTGACCGCCTGCTCGTCGATGTGAACCTGACCGTAGATCATCGAACGGACTCCCTTATTGGATTTTGGATGTGCATTGCGGCGCGTTCAGTGCCGCCGACAGTTCGGAGCGGAGATTCCTGATCGGTGCCGGGGTGATCAGGCGCGCCGATCCGGCGTAGAGTGCGAGCGGAATGCGTTGCTCTTCGAGGAACACTGCAGCCGCACAAGCGCACCGTGAGCCGCTGTTGGCGGCGGCATCCGCGATCCGCCGCTCTTCCGCCTCGCGCAGCTGGCGTTCCTTTTCCCGCAGGACATCGCCCGCACCCATCGACAGGTCCGGATTGCCATACTGATCGCAAAGCCGACCGAGTTCCGGCATGAAGGCGCCCAGCATCGAACGGCAGTCCGTGCGCGGAATGATCTTCGGCGGTTCGCGCGTCCGCTCGACCGATGCCACGATCTGCGATCGGCAGTTCTCATCCCACCCGGCCTTTTCAATCGTCCGCTCACCGATGAGCGGGCCTGTGCCGAAGACCGACACGCCTGCATAAAGAGCCAGGGCCAGAGCGACACCGCCGCTGACACCGACGCCACTGATATCGACAGCCATTACACCGCCTCCCTGCCGGATTTGGCGCGGCGGCCACGACCCTCGGGCTTGGCCTGAACAGAGGCCTCGTCGACGATCGGCTTCATGGAAACCAGACCGGAAAAACTGTCCGGACTCAGTGTGTCGTCATCCCCATCCGGATCGTCGCGGGCGACACGCGCCTGCAAGGCAAAGAGCGTGTAGAGCCAGAGCGAGATGGGGAAGACCAGCTCCACCACCGCGACGATCGCGGCGATCGGCAGGAAATGCCCGAGATAAGAAAGGGTACTTGCGACACCTGCTTTCGCAGGGAAGGACGGACGCCTGTCGTCGCGGATTTCCGCGTTGCGAAGTGTTTGATCCAGACCATCGGCGTAGCTGGAGAGCAGTCCTGTCAGTTTGGCCGATGTCTCCCGCGCGCCCGCAATGACGACCGGCGTTCTCAGTTCGAACGCATAGGCCGAGAGCAGATCGGTCGGCACCGACTGATCCAGCGCGCTCAGTTCCTGCCCGATCCTGGCATTGATGGATTGCAGAGACTCGCGCTGCTTCGTCGCATCGAGATCGGTAGCTGTCAGCACGCGCTGATAGTCCGAGAGTAGAGCGTTCAGTTCCCCGATAGCGCGCGTTCTTGCCGTCTCGCCTTCATCGACCTGCGCGGAAACAGCTTCCGCACGCTGACGTTTTTCGCCAAGAAGCCGCCAGACGGCCCCGCGTCCGCCAAAGCCGCGTCCGGAAAGGCAACTGTTGACGGCCTCGCATTCCTGTTTGACGCCCAGATCATCGACTATGGCATCCAGAACCGGAACGACGCGTCCCGCCTCGGCGGCACCGAGCGCACGTTCATCGATGTAGGCGGCAATCTCGCGGCCATAATCCTGAAGACGCAATTGCTCCGTCTCGCGCATCGTCAGACCGGCATAGGTTGCCGTGAACAGCCCGAAACCGATGACCGCGATCGACGCGACACTGACAGCGGCGGCACCGCGCATGCCGATGGCTGCCTGCGGCGCGCCTTTTTCGACAGCAAGGCGCGTCACGACAAACGTCGTCACGGTCGCGGCAGCGGCAATCACCGCCGCCTTGATCAGATCGGTCCAGCTCTGATCGCCGATGATCTCGGGCATGGCGAATGCCAGCATCGCCCCCGATGCCAGAGCCAGCACCGACGTCGCCGTCGTCGCCAGCGGCACCACGCGGGTTCGCTTCAAACGCTTGAGCAGGGGTTGGGATTCAGAATGATCTCTCACGATGTTCTCTCCATTCGGTCGTGATGGATGACCGCTCTTTGTCAGCGAAGGACGAGCGTCATCGGGGTATGGCAATCGCCGCAGGCGAGATTCGCCGACGGTTTCGCCCAGGCATTGAGCTTGCAATTCGGACAGGAGAATCGCTTGCGATCCTTGGCGTTCTTCCGAACCCTGGCTTTGTTCGGATCGCTGGCGTCTGGTCCTTCGGCTCCATCGCCGAAGTCGATCGGGGTGTGACCCGTCCATGAGATCGTGAAGCCGTTGTCGAGCAGGGCATTGCAGGCCCGGTCGAACAGACCGTCCGGCACGATATAATGAGTCATGCGCGTCCCGGTCCGGTTGCCACCGGGAAGCCCCGTGTCGCTCGGCTCAAGGCCGAGCGCGGACATCGCGTCGGCCCAGACGATATCGTGATATCCGTTGCTGCCTTTGCCGCCCTTGCGGTTTACCGGGCCGAGATCATGCCGCCACAGGTGGCACATCTCATGTACCAGGGTTGACAACACCTCACGGATGTCGCGTCTTTCGATATGCGCCGGATTGATCGCGATTTCGTGGCGGATGCCTTGCTCATGCGAGTTGAAGGCATCGACGCGAAAATAGCCGTAGCAACCTTCGCGGCGCGGCAGCGTGATCAGGCAATGCGGCAGCTCGCCACCGAAAAGCGCGCGATTGAAAAAATCATATGCCTGTTGCCACTCATGGTAGGCTTCGATGGTTGGCTGAATGATCTCTGAATTCGATCGTACGAAAGAATTCGTTTTCTCGATGAATGCCGTTCCATCAGCAACAGACAGTTGTTCCGACAGCTCCTGCACAACGAGACTCCCACCATCTGAAAGCATCGCCCCAAACCGAGAGCGTTTCGGTGCGGTGCGGCGTGTGGAGTCTTGTCTGACATCTTGTTGCTGGAAGATTCACAGGCAATATGCAGGTTGAACCTGCAACGAAAATCAGAGGAGGGTTTTGGCGGTGATTATTGAGCTGGCCCCGGAAAATCGGACA
>JAGREZ010000512.1:2923-3774 GCA_020446285.1 Geminicoccaceae bacterium | reverse complement strand
GTCTTCGGCGTCGATCTCGGCGAGCAGCAATTCGCCGAAACCGGGGCCTGGTATGCGCCGTCGATGTACAATGTCGTCAGACAGGACGGCAGGGACGTGCATCTCGTGATCAAGCCGGACACGGAATGCGTGGTCAATTCCGGGCTCGGCTCGGTGCGCGGCGCACGCATGGCCGAGAACCGGCGTTCGGATATCACCGGCACCCAGCAGCAGCGCCTGACCGAGCCCCTGGTCTGGCGTTATGGCACATGGCAGCCGACTTCATGGGATGATGCGCTCGATCTCGTGGCGCGGGTCACCGCGAGGGTCATCGACATGGAGGATGAGGACGATCTCTTCGTCTCCATGTTCGACCATGGCGGTTCGGCCGGCGGCTATGAGAACACCTGGGGCACCGGCAAGCTCTATTTCGATTCCATGAAGGTCCGGAACTGCCGCATCCACAACCGTCCCGCCTACAATTCCGAGGTTCATTCCAGCCGCGACATGGGCGTCGACGAACTGAACTACGCCTATGCGGACTACGGTCTTGCCGACACGATCATGATCGTCGGCGCCAATCCGCTCGAGACACAGACCAACCTGTTCCTCAATCACATGGTGCCGGGCATGCGCGGCGGGGCGAAGATGATCTTCGTCGACCCGCGCCGGACCGTGTCCGTCAATGCTGCCGAGATCGAGGCCGGCAAGGAGAATGTGCTGCATCTGCAGATCAATTCCGGCACCGATCTGGCCCTGTTCAATGCGCTTCTTGCCCATGTGGTCGATCAGGGCTGGATCGATCGCGATTTCATCGCCGCCTCGACCTTTCAGGATGGTGTGGCACAGGCGCAGAACGAGCAGTTTCCGGC
>JAGREZ010000512.1:0-2812 GCA_020446285.1 Geminicoccaceae bacterium | reverse complement strand
GGCGGCCGAATGGATCGCCCGGCCCGGCGATGACGGTTCCCGGCGCAAATGCGTCACGGCCTATGAAAAGGGCATCATCTGGGGCAATGACAATTACCGCACCATCGGTGCGATCGTGAATCTCGGCCTTGCTACCGGCAATATCGGTCGCGAGGGTGGTGGTGTCTGCCGGCTCGGCGGCCATCAGGAAGGCTATTTCCGTCCATCGGATGCCCATGTCGGGCGGCCGGCACCCTATCTCGACGACCTCATCATCCGCGGTCATGGCAAGGTGCACCACATCTGGGCGAACGATCACTACAAGACCACGCTCAATGCCGTCGAGTTCAAGCGCGTCTACAACCGGCGCTCCAACATGGTGAAGGAAGCCATGGATGCCCGTGCCGGTGCCAGTCGCGAGGAACTGGTGGATGCGATCGTCGCGGCGATCGAGGCCGGCGGCATCTTCTCGGTCAATGTCGACATCGTCCACACGCAGATCGGCCAGGCCGCGCATGTCATCCTGCCGGCGGTCGAGAGCGGCGAGATGAACCTGACATCCATGAATGGCGAGCGGCGGATGCGGCTGGTCGAGAAATACATGGACGGCCCCGGAAGTGCCATGCCGGATTGCCTGATCGCCGCGGGACTAGCCCGGCATCTGCGCAGAGTGCTCGGCGAGGAGGGCCGCGAGGCCTATGCCGAACGGTTTGCGGGCTATGACTGGGAGACGGAAGAAGACGCGTTCATGGACGGATATCATTCCGCCCACCCGGACGTCACCTATGAGCGCCTGCGGGCCATGGGCAACAATGGCGTGCAGGAGCCCGTGGTCGGATATGCGGACGGTCAGCTGAAAGGCACGCAGCGGCTCTATACCGATGGCGTCTTCACCCGGCATGGCCGCGAGGATGGCAAGGCTCTGTTCTGCGCCAGCGCATGGCGCGGATTGCAGGCACCGGGCAAGGCCGCGCAGAAGGATGGGCATGCCTTCCTGATCAACAATGGCCGTTCCAACATCAACTGGCAGAACTGGTTTCTCGACAAGGACAATGAGTTCGTCAGTGACCGCTATCCCTATCCCTTCCTTGAAATCCACCCCGACGACATGGCGGAACTGGGGCTCGAGGCGGGCGATCTGGTCGAGGTCTACAATGATGTCGGCGCCACCCAGGCCATGGCCTGCCCCACGCCCACCGCGCGGCGGGGAGAAACGTTCATGCTCTTCGGCGCGCCTTCGGGAACCCAGGGTAATGTCATCAATGCCGGCACCAATGAGCTGATATTGCCGAACTACAAGCAGACATGGGCAAACATCCGCAAGATCTCCGATGCTCCGGCAACGGTCGCCCATCTTTCCTTCAAGTCCAAAGAATACCGGCCCGCCTGACGGACGGGTCTCCGGCCCCGGCAGTCGTGGATGCCGGGGCCGGGTGCTGGACGCGGCGATCGTATGGGGCTAGGAGCAGTTTACGCTGTGACAAGGGAACCACTGGGAACGGAACGGCTGCAGCATGGACATGACAGCCGCTCTCGCGGCCCTGACCGCACTCTCGCATCCGACCCGCCTTCAGGCGTTCCGGCTTCTGGTCAGCGAAGGGCCGAACGGCCTGACGGCGGGCGCGCTTGCCGAACTTCTGGACGTCACTCCGCCGACCTTGTCCTTCCATCTCAAGGAACTCGATCGCGCCGGCCTCCTCCGGTCATGGCGCCGGCAACGTCATATCCACTACGCCGTCGACATTGCGGGCATGCGCCGGTTCCTGACCTATCTCACCGAGGATTGTTGCCAGGGCCGCCCCGAAATCTGCGGCGACCTCGCCACCGGGTCGACGTTCTGCACAAGCGGCGAGGACAGGGACGGCAGCCGGTCGTAAGGTGATCGACGTCTCACACAGCCGCTCGGGACAAGACGCGGTTGGCGCCCTTGAAATGAAACTTCTGGTTCAGCCGTCCGCGAAAAAGCCCGCATCCTCCTCCTTCAGGTAGCGTTCCGCCGCTTCGGCATCGATGTCGAGGCCGAGGCCCGGTGCCTCGAGCAGGTCGACCATGCTGTCCCTGACAATGGTATCGGGCAGGCCGGTAACGATATCGTTCCACCACGGATCGGAAGCGCTTGGATATTCGAAGGCGATGAAGTTGGCGGGCAGCGTTGCACAGAGATTGATCATCGCGCCAAGGCCCAAAAGGCCATTGGCGGTGCCATGCGGTGCCATCATGATCGAGTGCATGTAGGCGAATTCGGTGATCCACTTCATTTCGGCGATACCGCCGACGTCGGCCGGATCGGGGCCGATGACGCGAATGGACTGCGTTTCGATCAATTCCTTGAAATTGTGCCGCAGATAGATCTGCTCGCCGGTATGAATGGGCGTCGAGGATGACATCGTCAGTTCGCGATAGGCTTGCGGATTGACCCATGGCACATAGTCGCCGGTGAGCATGTCCTCGAGCCACATCAGATTGTAGGGCTCGACCGCGCGGGCGAAGCGGATCGCGTCCGGCAGGAACCAGCCCGGACCGCAATCCAGAGCGAGCGAGACCTTGTCGCCGAGGACCTCCTTCATGGCGGCGACACAATCGATCATGTGGGCCATCGAACGTTCGCTGATCTGCCCCTGATCCATCGCACCGTGATATTGAGGCGGTTGCCGCACGCCATAATGGAAGTCCGGCAGGCTGGTCTTCATGTTGGAATGAAAGCCGATGCCCTGCTTGACCATGAAGAAGCCTTCCGGCCGTTCCATCATCCACTTGACGTCGGCGGCATAGTCTTCCGGCCGGTCGCCGGTGCGTTTGCGTCGGATCGAGCCATTGTAGCAACGCACCCGGT
>JAGREZ010000511.1:1433-7496 GCA_020446285.1 Geminicoccaceae bacterium | reverse complement strand
CACGAGATGCCGCGAAACCCGTCCGCCCGGTCCGGCCACGAAGGGAAAAGATGCTCGCCGCCCGCGCGAGGACAGATCGCGGGAAGCGTGCTCCGTCCTATTTGTTGACGGAGTCGCGCAGGGCCTTTCCGGCCTTGAACTTCACCGCATTCGAGGCGGCGATCTTGATGCTCTTGCCGGTCTGCGGGTTGCGACCGGTGCGTGCGGGGCGATGCGTCACCTCGAAGATGCCGAAACCGGCGATCGAGACCTTCTCACCCTTGGTGAGTGCATCCTGGATCGTTGCGAGCACGGCCTGTACCGACTTTGCCGCCGTAGCCTTGGAGGTCTCGGTCTCGTTGGCGACCGCCGCATTCAGCTCGTCGAGTGTCATCAAAGAACTCCCGTTCCACTTTTAAGACAGATCGCCCATATCATGAATGCCTCTGGTTGCAAACAGCTGAAAAATCGAGGTTTTGTGGTTGAAAATGAATGAACTGTCGACTGTGACTGCGAAACCATAAGGCGAAACGATTGAAACGACGACCTTCCTGTCCGCTCAGGACGTTTGCAACCTATTGAAATAATGTGCAAAAAACCACCGTATGCAAACTTGCCCGGCAAGGCCCGCATGCGCTCGGCATCGTAGCACCGCCGCATCTTCAGGGAATCCGGGCGGAAAAAAAAGATTCTCCCATATCCCCGGATATGGCGGATTCGCCGCCGGTTCGGGCATCGCCGTGCGGGATGGCAAGAAAACGCGGCGTCGCGTATCGTGGCCTTTCAACGGGCGCCGGAAGGGAGAAAACCATGCCACGGGACGTTCGGGACCTCGCCTGGAGCGGCGAGAGCGATGATGCGCTGGGTCTGTTCGATGCGGCCATCGACGCAACCGCGAGTTTCCATGGGGATCCTCTTGGACTGTGCAAGAAGGCGCTGGAAATCGACCCTGGGTTGCATGCCGCGCGATTGCTTCAGGGGCATGTCCTCGCCCTTTCCCTCAACGCACCGTTCCGCGCCGCCGCGGCGCGGGCGATCGCCCCGCTCGATGATCCGGCCGTTGCCTTCTGCGAGCGCGAGGGACTGCACAAGGCGGCCATCGAGGCCTGGCTCGCCGGCGAGCCGATGCGTGCAAGCGCGATCCTCGCCGGGATCGTGGAGCGCTGGCCGCGCGATCTGATGGCGCTCTTCTTCAGTCATCAGGCCGATTTCTTCGCGGCCAACAATGATGCGATGCTGCCGCGCCTCGATCAGGCGCTCGAAGGCTGGAACGAGGGTCTTGCGGGCCATTCATGGCTTCTCGGCATGCGCGCCTTCGCGCTGGAGGAAGCCGGCCGCTATGCCGAGGCGGAGGATCTGGCGATCGGCGCGGTCGAACGGCAGCCGCTCGATGCCTGGGCCATCCATGCGCGCGGTCATGTGCTGGAGATGCAGGGGCGGACCGAGGAGGGGATCGCCTGGTATCGTTCCACCGAGGAACAATGGTCGAAGGATTGTTTCTTCGCCGTGCACAACTGGTGGCACCGGGCACTCTACCATCTCGACCGCGAGGAGTTCGACGATGCGCTGGCGTTGTACGATCGCGGCATTGCACCGGATGAAAGGAGCATCTCGCTCAATCTCTGCGATGCCGCGGCACTGCTCTGGCGCTTGTGGCTGCGCGGGGTGGATACCGGCGGACGGTGGCCCGTGGTCGCCGAACGGTTCGAGGCGCATAGCGAGGCGCCCTGTCACATCTTCAACGATGTCCATGCGGGCCTGAGTTTCGCCGCCTGCGGGCAGTGGGAACGCTTCGACGCGCATCGCGCACGGCTCGCCGGAACAGCCGGTACGGCGAGCGGACATGCGGCGATGCTGCGCGATCTGGGACTGCCGGCGATCGATGCCGCCGGTGCGCTCGCGCGGGGGCGGGCTGTGGATGCCGCCGACCTGCTGGAGGCGGCGATGCCGCATGAGGCGCTGATGACCGGCAGCCATGCCCAGCGGGACATTCTCCCGCTCACCCTGATCGAGGCCGAACTGCGCGCCGGGCGCGGGCTTTCCGCGAGACGGCGGCTCGAACGGCGCGCCGGAGCGAGACCCGCGAGCGCCTGGATTGCCCGCGACCTCGCCCGTTGCTAGACAATTCACCGATGCCGGGAAGAAAAGGGAAAGGGAGACGGGACGCATGACCGACAGGACGGTTCGCTATCAGTTGAACGAAAGCGAGATCCCCACGAACTGGTACAATCTCGTTGCCGATCTGCCCGAGCCTCCGGCACCGCCGCTGCATCCCGGCACGCACGAGCCCATCGGCCCGGAGATGCTGGCGCCGCTCTTTCCCATGGCGCTGATCGAGCAGGAAGTGTCCGCCGAACGCTGGATCGAGATCCCCGAGGCGGTGCGCGATGTCTATCGCCAGTGGCGGGTGACGCCCCTGCATCGCGCGCGCCGGTTGGAGCGTCATCTCGATACGCCGGCGAAGATCTACTACAAGTATGAAGGTGTGAGCCCGGCCGGCTCGCACAAGCCGAACACCGCGGTTGCGCAGGCCTATTACAACAAGGTCGAGGGCACGAGGCGGCTCGTCACCGAGACCGGGGCGGGGCAGTGGGGCAGCTCGCTCGCCTTTTCCGGCGCGCTCTTCGGCCTTGAGGTCGATGTCTACATGGTCAGGGTCAGCTTCGAACAGAAACCCTACCGCAAGGCGCTGATGGAAGCCTACGGGGCGCGCTGCGTGGCGAGCCCGTCCGAAGAAACGGAGGCGGGAAGGGCCATCCTCGCGAAGGATCCCGACAGCCGCGGTTCGCTCGGCATCGCCATTTCCGAGGCGGTCGAGATGGCGATGCAGCGCGACGATACCAGATATGCGCTCGGTTCGGTGCTCAACCATGTGCTGCTGCACCAGACCGTGATCGGTCTCGAGGCGCAAAAACAGCTCGAAATGGCCGGTGATTATCCGGACATCGTGCTTGGCTGCACCGGCGGCGGCTCGAACTTCGCCGGCATCGCCTTTCCGTTCCTCGGCGACCAGCTTCGGGGTGGCCGCAGGGTCGAGATCCGCGCCTGCGAGCCTGCCGCCTGTCCGTCGCTCACCCGCGGCCGCTTCGCCTACGATTTCGGCGACACGGCGGGCATGACCCCGCTCGTCAAGATGCACACGCTCGGCGCGCATTTCATGCCACCGGGCTTCCATGCCGGCGGGCTTCGCTATCACGGCATGGCACCGCTGGTGAGCCACATCCGGGAACTGGGCCTGATCGACGCTTACGCCTTCAACCAGCTCGACTGTTTCGAGGCCGGCGTTACCTTCGGCCGCACCGAGGGTATCCTGCCCGCACCGGAAGCCACCCATGTGGTCAAGGGCGCGATCGACGCGGCGCTGGAATGCAAGCAAAGCGGCGAGGCAAAGACCATCCTCTTCAACCTCTGCGGCCACGGCCATTTCGACATGCAGGCCTACACCGACTATTTCGCCGGCAAGCTCACCGACCAGATCTACGACGAACAGGACCTCCAGAAGAGCCTCGCGGCATTGCCGCAGGTGGGGTGAGTGGTGGCTGGCTGATCGTATAACCGGGCAACGGGGTAATGCCCTATCAAAGCCGCTCCCCTGTGCGGCAATGGTTCGTGCAACCGACGGGCCCCTTTCGACTGGCCCTGGCACTTGAATGGATGCTATCGACGCCATATGCCACGAAACGCATTTGAAACGTCCAACTTCTTGACGGAGCGAAGCCAATGAATGTTGCCGGCCTGTTCGCGGGCATCGGCGGAATAGAACTGGGCTTCGCCGAGGCTGGTTTCGAGTGCGCGTTGCTCTGTGAAAACTGGGCTCCAGCCGAAGCCGTGCTCGCATCCCGTTTTCCCTCGGTCGAAAAGCATGGCGATATAACAACTCTCGCGGACCTTCCGGGCGAAGCCTGCCTGTTGACCGCCGGCTTCCCATGTCAGGATCTCAGCCAGGCCGGGATGGCCAAGGGGATCACCGGACGCCGAAGCGGGCTTGTATCACACGTTTTCCGACTGGTTGACAGAAGCGCTATCCCCACTGTAGTGCTTGAAAACGTTCCATTCATGCTGCAACTCGACAGCGGCAGGGCGATGTCGGTACTCGTCAAGGCGTTCGAGGAACGTGGTTATCGATGGGCCTATCGAATCATCAATACGCTGAGTTTCTTGCCTCAACGTCGTGAGCGCGTTTTTTTTGTCGCATCGAAAGGGGATTTCGATCCCTGCGATATTCTTTTCACGGATGACAGCGCATTTCCCGAGATGTCCACGTCCTTGGCTACGCATGCTCATGGTTTTTACTGGACGGAAGGTACGCGCGGACTTGGTTGGGCGGTGGACGCCATTCCAACTTTAAAAAATGGTTCGACCGTTGGAATTCCATCACCTCCGGCCATCCTGCTGCCTGATGGACGTATCATCAAACCGGATATTCGCGATGCGGAACGGCTTCAGGGATTCGAAGAAAACTGGACCGCACCGGCTGAAGCGGCTGGACGGAGCAGCTTGCGTTGGTCGCTTGTAGGCAACGCTGTAAGTGTCCCGGTTGCATCCTGGCTTGCCGGACGGTTTTCGGCGAATACGCGCTATGCATGTGACCGCGATCGACCAATGCCGACGGCAAGGCGCTGGCCACATGCAGCGCGCTTCGATGGAAGCAGAGTGTCAATGGTGGACATCGGCAAGTTCCCTGTCCATCGGACCAGACCACCACTTCACCAGTTCCTGCGACACGAAGGTTCCATGTTGAGCGAGCGAGCAACGCGCGGCTTCCTCAGTCGCGCCGACGCAAGCTCTCTCAGGTTCGTTCCGGGATTCAAGGATCGCGTTCGCGCTCATCTGCGATCAATGGAGCATGCCGTACTCTCGGCGGCAGAATGATCCTCACTCAAAGTGAAGGAAAACGCGAAGCGTATACGGCTGAAAGGCGGTGAATCATCGATTGGTAAGAAAAAATATCGTTGACCGGTAACGCCGGTGCTTCGGTCACGATTTCGACAGGCGATCCGTCGTTCCCGCAATCAACGATCACAATTGCCAGTGCATCGAATCCTGTGTCGGCGGGTCCGTTTCTCCTCGGTAATTCCCGCACTTTGGCCACAACCTGTTCTGTCGCTTGCGGTTGCCTGTGGACTGTTGTCTCGCCTGAGCGAGTTGGGCTTAAAAAACTCGTACTGGCATTGATCATGACAAATCCGGCAGCGATTGCATCAATCGAGTCGCCATGAATGGTGAGCTGAGAAGAATTCAGTTCATCGTAGAGACGAGGTCTTGCCTTGCCATGTTCGGTCATGCAAGCCTTCGCTTCAAGGGCGAGAACCACCGAACCGACCGATGCTTGCTTCATCGTCGGCAAGCCTGTTAGTATTTGGCGCTCGGAACGGTCAAGCAAAATACCATGACGGTCCGCATAACTTGCGAGCGACTCGTTCTCATGCGTTGTGTCTCCATCTGGAGTGCCCAAGACGAGATCGAGGTTCTTTTTTCGGTTCTGCTTGAAATCTCGCATTTCATGATTGATTCCAAAGCAAATCTTGCCCGCCTTGACATGCGATTTGAGTAACGTGCATTGGGCCAGAAGATCGAAAACGATCCCCCAGCAGGCCACCTTGGAGTGCCTGTCACTTCGCGGATGATACTGCCAGACCGTCGCGGTCCCCTTCCGCGTTATGGTTTTCGCCGAAAGGGATCGCGCGAGAATTGATGGGCCGAACATTTAACTTTTTCCACCGATAGGATCATGTTGGCTTTATAGATCGCGTCGAACGGTTGGGCGAATCGAAATGGCAGCTTTAGCGTTACGTCGGCCAACCCGACGCGACCGGTTATCAGCTGTCGATTGACATGGGCCTCATCGGTGCCATGATCGCGTGTCGGAAAAAGGGTCGGGATTCCGGCCGTGAAAAAAACGGGGAGGCAAGTCATGTTGAGAATGACGAGGCGGTTGATGCTCGTCGGGGTTGCGGCGGTGTCGCTTGCAGCCGCACCGGTGACGGGCAGGGCGCAGGAATTCACCATCCTGACCTCCGTGCCGAGTCTCGGGTTTCCGTTCTTCGTGCACATGATGAAGGAGCTCAAGGCCGAGGCCGATTC
>JAGREZ010000511.1:322-1313 GCA_020446285.1 Geminicoccaceae bacterium | reverse complement strand
ATGGCGCCGGCGCTGCAGACGGCGGTGGATAATGGCGTGCCGGTGGTGACCATCGACCGCCGGGTGGACGGGGTTCCGGGCATCATCGCCCATGTCGGCGCGGACAATGTCATCGGCGGCGAGGCGCAGGCCAATCTCATCAAGGAACTGTTCCCGGACGGTGCGCGCATCGTCAATCTGCAGGGACAGCCCGGTGCCAGCCCGGCCATCGACCGCAACAAGGGGGTGCACAACATCCTCGACGGCGACGACAAGTATCAGTTCATCGTCGAGCAGACCGCCAATTTCGCCCGCGATCAGGGCCTGAGCATCACCGAGAGCATTCTTGCGGGACTGGACAGCCCGCCGGATGTGATCGTCGCCGCCAATGACGACATGGCGCTCGGCGCCGCCGAGGCGATCAAGGCGGCCAATCTCGCCGGCGAGGTCGCCATTCTCGGCTTCGATGCGTTGCCCGAGGCGCTCGCCGCCGTTCGCGACGGCGTGCTGACGGCGACCGTCGAACAGTTCCCCGGCGGCCAGAGCCGCAAGGCGGTGCAGGTGCTCGTCGAGCATCTCAAGTCGGGTGAGGCGCCGGCGGAAGAGCTGATCCTGCTCAAGCCCATCGCCATCACGAAAGACAATCTGGACAAGGCCGAAAGGCTCGGCGAACTGAACTGACCGTCCATCCACCGATGTCAGCTCCACTCCTGCGGATGACCGGGATCGCCAAGGGCTTTCCCGGCGTCCAGGCGCTCGACGGCGTGGACTTCTCCGTCGATGAGGGCGAAGTCCACGCACTTCTCGGCGAGAACGGCGCCGGCAAGTCGACCCTGCTCAAGATCCTTGCCGGCGCCCAGCCGCCGGACAGGGGAACGATCACGTTCGCCGGCGGGACGGTCGAGCTTTCGAGCCCGCTGGTCGCCCAGGAACTGGGCATCGTCACCATCTATCAGGAATTCAATCTGGTACCGACCCTGTCGGTGGCCGAGAACATCTTCATCGGTCGCGA
>JAGREZ010000511.1:0-241 GCA_020446285.1 Geminicoccaceae bacterium | reverse complement strand
CCGCAACGGCTGGTCGCCGACCTTTCCGTCGCCGAACAGCAGATGGTCGAGATCGCCCGCGCGCTCTCCATGGAGAGCCGGCTCATCATCATGGACGAGCCGACCTCCGCCCTTTCGGATACCGAGGTGCTGCGCCTGTTCGAGATCGTCGCCGAGCTGAGATCGCGCGGCATCGGTATCGTCTTCGTCACCCATCGCCTCGACGAGGTGATGCGCATCTGCGACCGCATCACCGTGCTGC
>JAGREZ010000068.1:9255-22268 GCA_020446285.1 Geminicoccaceae bacterium | reverse complement strand
GGTGGTATAGGCTTCCCATTTGAACTAGGTCAGCTCCTCGGGCATGCGCGCTGGGGCCACCATGTATTTGACCATGTTGTAGAACCCGCCGCCATGCACCTGCCAGGTCTCGCCACCGGCTCCCTCGGGCAGCCCCGGCCGCTGGCGCAGGCTCAGGTCGAGATGGATGAAATAGAACGAGCTGCCGATCCAGGCGATGCCGGCAATCACATGCAGCCAGCGAACCGCCATGTTCAGCCATTCGAACAGAATTGCATCCATCGAAGATATCCCCGTCCTGCGGCATTCCGTCGAACGGGACTGGTCCCGTCGACATGTCCCTGACAGGTACCGTCCGCGACGAGGACTTTCAAAACATTCCGGAAAGTGAACGGGAATTCGATGAAGGGATTGCGTCGCCCGACCGGCTCCCGGATAATCAAAGGCGATGGTTCCGCCCGAGAAAGACGTAGGGCGGATGAAAAGGGAACACGGTGAGGATGACCCGAGACGGGGCCGAATCCGTGGCTGCCCCCGCAACTGTGAGCGGTTGGCGATGTCGTCGACATGCCACTGGCCCGATCCGTTGAAGACGGGAATGGCCGGGAAGGCAGGCAAAGCGAATAGCCGCGAGCCAGGAGACCTGCCATCGTAACCGGCGCAAAGGCGCTGCCCATCACCCAGATCGCACGGAGGGTGCGAAAAGGAGTCTGTCATGCATATCGAACCCGGCATCGTCGACGGCGCGAAGATGACGTTGAGCTATGCCACGGCGGTCGGAGCCTTCGGCATCGCTGCCAATCTCTGCAGAAAGTCGATCAGCGAGGATGGCGGTGCAGTTGGCCTCGCTGTCAAGAGTGTCATCTCGACGGCACTCGTGTTCAGTTTCTTCGAGGTCCTGCCCCACTATCCGGTCGGCGTCTCCGAAGTTCATCTCATTCTGGGATCAACGCTGTTTCTGATTTTCGGCGCCGGTGCGGCTTCGGTCGGTCTTGCCGCCGGACTGCTTCTTCAGGGGCTCCTGTTCGCGCCGTTCGACCTTCCGCAATATGGCATCAATGTCACCACGCTGCTCGTCCCGCTGTGGGCCGTCAGTCTTCTGGCGAAGCGGATCATCCGGCCGAATACAGCCTATGTCGATGTCACTTACGGTCAGGCTCTTGCCCTGTCGACAACCTATCAGGCCGGAATTGTCGCCTGGGTCGCATTCTGGGGATTCTACGGCCAGGGTTTCGGCGCCGAGAATTTCCAGTCCGTCGCAACCTTCGGCGGTGCCTACATGACCGTCATCATCCTTGAGCCACTGGTCGATCTGGCCGTTCTCGCGATTGCCAAGACCGTCTCTCCGCAGGCGGGCAATCCGGTCTTCACGTCACGCCTGCATCACACTGCCGCCTGACATCGAAAGTCAGCCGGTTGCGGCATGTTGCCGGCAATCATCGTCCGGTCGGCGACGGCAGGAAACAGCATCGCCCGTGACTTTCACGACATGCGGAAAGCCACGGGCGGTCTCGTTTTCCCGGATGTTCAGCCGAACAGCTTGCCGGCGACCTCTGCCACCCTGCGGCCCTGATAGCGGGCACCTTCGAGATCGATCTCGCTGGGCTGACGGCTGCCATCAGCGCCGGCGATCGTGGTGGCACCATAGGGCGCTCCGCCGACGAGATCCTTGTCGTGCATCTGGCCTGCATGGCCATAATCGAGACCGACGATCGTCATGCCGAAATGCAGAAGATTCGTGATGATCGAGAACAGCGTCGTTTCCTGCCCACCATGCTGGGTATTGCTCGAGGAGAAGGCTGCGCCGACCTTGCCGTTGAGCGCGCCACGGGCCCAGAGGCCACCGGCCTGATCGAGGAAGGCCGCCATCTGCGACGACATCCGTCCGAACCGCGTTCCGGTGCCGACGACAATGGCATCGTAGTTGGCGAGATCCGCGACAACGGCAACCGGTGCTTCCTGGTCGAGCCTGAAACCCGCTCCCTTCGCGATATCTTCGGGCACGGTTTCCGGAACGCGTTTGACATCCACCTCCGCACCAGCCGAGCGGGCACCCTCGGCCACTGCCCGCGCCATCGTCTCGATATGACCATAGGAAGAATAGTAGAGAACGAGAACCTTCGGCATCGATAACAACCTTTCGGATTTGAAGACGGATCCTGTACAGCCGGTGCTGGCCGGATTCTTTTCTACGCCGGGAGACCGGAGATCGTCACGCGGTGAAAGCCCGTCGACAGCTGACTGACAAAACAACATTGCGTGATATCGGTTCAGCGGAGGGGACTTGATCGCGAGGGTCGCAAGCGGCTAGGCAGCATGTGGAACGAACCGCTCGGGGCGGTTCGCATTCCGGGGAGGAACAGACTTGATTTCCTGTGTCATTCATGCAGCACGGGACCTGCGCCTTGAAAGGCGCGAACCGCGCGAGCCCGGCCCCGGTCAGGTCCGCCTGCGCCTCGCCGCCGGCGGCATCTGCGGCAGTGACCTGCATTACTACAAGAGCGGGGCAGTCGGTGATATCCGGGTGCGCGAGCCGCTCGTGCTCGGCCATGAAATGGCCGGCATCGTCGATGCGAGGGGCGACGGCGTGGAGGGGCTGGCGCCGGGTACCCGGGTCGCTGTGAACCCCTCACGTCCCTGCCATGCCTGCCGTTACTGCCACGCCGGCCAGCACCACCATTGCGAACGGATGCTGTTCAATGGTTCGGCCATGTACATGCCCCACACCCAGGGGCTGTTCGAGGAACTGACCATCGTCGAGGCGCATCAATGCCGGCCGGTAGCGGACCACCTGCCGATGACGCTCGCGGCGATGGCCGAACCCTTTGCCGTAACCCTGCACGCGGTCAACCGTGCAGGTCCGCTGCTGGGCAGGACGGTGCTGGTGACGGGTGCAGGGCCGATCGGCTGTCTCGCGGTGGCGGCATCGAGACTTGCCGGCGCCAGTCGGATCATCACGAGTGACCTGTTGCCGGAACCACTCGCCATCGCCCGCCAGCTCGGCTCGGACGAGGTCATCGACCTTTCCAGCGGCGTCGGTGAACTCGACAAGCTCGCCGAAGGCAAGGGCAGCGTCGATGCGGTGATCGAATGTTCGGGCTCGGTGAAAGCACTCGAATCCGCCATCGGCGCGACCCGGCCGCAGGGCGTGATCGTCCAGGTCGGCGCACTTCCGGGTGGCCCGCAGCCGATTCCTGTCGGGCGCATCATGGCAAAGGAGATCGAGCTGCGCGGCTCGTTCCGCTTCGATCCGGAATTCGATACCGCACTCGACCTTATGACCGCAGGCCGCGTCGACCTGCGTCCACTGCTGAGCCACAGCCTGCCACTCGCCGACGCCGAAAAAGCCTTCGATCTCGCCCTCGACCGCCAGCGGGCGATGAAGGTGCAACTCGTCGCCTGAGGTGCTGTCGCGTTTTGCCGGATCAGGGCTCGAGACGATCGATCATGGCTTTGGTGATGAGGCAGATACCCTTGTCCGAGCGACGGAAACGCTTGTCGTCGAGCACCGGATCCTCGCCGACGACGAGACCGGCGGGGATCCGGACACCGCGATCGATCACGACATTGCGCAGCCTCGCGCCGCGCTCGATCTCGACCTCGGGCAGGATGACCGCTCCCTCGAGCATGCAGTAGGAATTTACCCGCACGCCATTGTGCAGGAGCGAGCGCTTGAGTCCGGCACCCGAGACGATGCAGCCACCCGAGACCAGCGAGGCCACCGCAAGACCGCGCCGCCCCTCCTCGTCATGCACGAACTTCGCCGGCGGGGTGATCTCGGCATAGGTCCAGATCGGCCAGTCTGTATCGTAGAGATCGAGCGCAGGCGTGACGGAGGTCAGATCGATATTGGCTTCCCAATAGGCGTCGATGGTGCCGACATCACGCCAGTAGGCTTCCTTCTCCTCGGGGCTCTTGATGCAGCTTTCGGTGAAGCGGTGTGCCACCGCCTTGCCGCCGGCAACGATTTTCGGGATAATGTTATGCCCAAAATCATGCGATGAATCAGCATCTTCCGAGTCTTCTTTCAACCTGTCGAAGAGGAACTTTGTCGAGAAGACATAGATGCCCATGCTGGCGAGCGCCATGTCCGGCTTGTCCGGCATTCCCGGCGGATCCGCAGGTTTCTCGAGAAACGAGAGAATACGGTTGTTCTCATCGACATGCATCACGCCGAAGCCCGTCGCTTCCATGCGCGGCACCTCGAGACAACCGATTGTGACATCAGCTCCAGTCGACTCATGCTGCTGAAGCATGAGTTCATAATCCATCTTGTAGATATGATCGCCGGCGAGCACGATAATGTGCTGCACGCCATAGGCCTCGATGATGTCGATATTCTGGAAGATTGCGTCGGCGGTTCCCTCGTACCACTGGGTTTCGGAAACACGCTGACTCGCAGGCAGGATGTCGAAACTCTCGTTACGCTCCGGCCTGAGAAAATTCCAGCCGCGCTGCAGGTGGCGGATGAGCGAATGCGCCTTGTACTGGGTGGCGACGCCGATGCGTCGGATACCGGAATTGATCGCATTGGAAAGGGCGAAGTCGATGATACGCGTCTTGCCACCGAAATAGACGGCGGGCTTGGCGCGAATGTCGGTGAGTTCCTTGAGCCGCGAGCCCCGCCCGCCCGCCAGCACATAGGCCATCGCATTACGGGCGAGAATGGAGCCTCTTGGATCGCGTGCGCTCATGGCGTCCCCCTGCCGATTGACCGGTATCGTTGCGATCAGTCTGGCCGTTTTGCACAGAACAGGCAAACGCCTTTCGAACGAAGCTGCGTGGATCAGGTGACCCGACCGCGCGCGTTCACCGTCTCGATGGCAACCACCTCGCCGCCACGCGCGAGAACGACCGTGTCGAACAGGTTGGAAACGGGACAGACATGGTTGGGCACGATACGAACCCGCTCGCCGATGGCGGGTTTCGTCACCGATGCCGAAAGATCGACATGACCATGCTCCTCGCTCAGCCGGAAAATCCTGGCATCGGGATATTCGACGATCATGCCATGTCCCGACAATCCGCCGAGATCGCTGGTCAGCGACTTGGAACCCGCATCGATGCAGGCACGATCGCCATGCCTGCTGACGAATGTCGCATGAACATGTAGCGCGCAATCCTCGAAGCTGCCGGAGCCGGCCTTTTCCTGCATGCGATCGAAGTAGATGTAGGTGCCCGCACGATGTTCCGTGGCGTTGGTTACCTCATGCGCCCGCCACATGTCCGGAGACCCGCCATTGGATCGGATGTCCGTCTCGATGCCGCTTTCCTTCAGCCGACCGGTCGCATCGTCGAAAAACGCCCGAACACGCGACGCGGCACCCACCGGCGGATAGGTGAAAAAGCCCCGGCAGGAGAGACCCGGCGTGCGCTCGATCATTTTGGCGAGATCGACCGCCTCCTCGACACTGGATACGCCGCAGCGGCCGGCGCCCGAATCGAACTCGATGACCAGCCCGACCTCGCATCCGGCATTCGCCATCGCGGCTCCCATGGGCGCCACCATGGCCTCATTGTCGCATGCGAGCGTCAACCGGCAGCGTTGGCTCAAAGCCGCCGCCCGGGCGAGTTTCGCCGCGCCCAAGATGTTGAAGGGGATCATGATATCGAGCGGACCCAGATCGGCCAGTCCCTCGACCATCGCCTCGGCCTCGCCGAGTTTCTGGCAGGCGATGCCCGACGCGCCCTTTTCAAGCTGCATGCGGGTAAAGCGGACAAGCTTGTGAGTCTTGATGTGCGGGCGATTGGCGATGCCATGCTGATCGAGATAGCCCTGCCAGCGATCCAGATTACGCTCGACCCGATCCAGGTCGATCACGGCACAGGGTGTCTCGATATCGTCGATCATGGTCATCGTGGAGCCGGCTCCGGCGGTCTGGGGGTGTAACGGACGAGCAGGTTTTCCACCTGCCGCATGCGACGACGAAGCGTGTCGAGTTCATCGGCAAGGACCGCATTCTCGTCACGGGCATTGTTCAGCTCGGCCTGCATGCGACCGGCATCAGTCCCGCCCTCTCCGTCAGAGACCGGTCCGGCGGCTTCCAGCGCATCGATCTGTCGCTGCAATTCAACCTGATCGCGCTCGTGTTCCTCGCGGGCCGCGACAAGTGCCGCGCTTGTGCTTTCGCGTGCCGCATCACGCTCGGAAGTCAGATCCGCGACACGTTCGTCGAGCGTGCGCACCTGCCCCTGAGCCGCTGCGAGCGCTGCCTCGAGCCGTTCGATTTCGCCGGTATCGACGACATCGACCGCCGCATCGCCCGCCCGCGCTCCAACGTTTCCTGCATCGGCAAGGGTGGCTGCGAGCGCATCGCGTTCGGCTACGAGCAAACTCCGTTCGTCCCGCCAGGACTGTTCGACCTGTTCCAGAGCCTTCGCCCGTTCTCTTGCCTCGATGAGTTGCGCACGCAGCTCGGTGATCGTCGCTTCGCCTGCATCATCGGCGGCACGAAGACTGGCAAGCCTTGTATCCAATCGCTCGTTTTCGGCCGCCATCTGCCGGGTTTCGGTCTTGAGCGCCGCGAGCGCCTCCTCGACCTCGAGACGCTCGGCACGCGCCGCATCCCGTTCACCGACAAGGGCCTGCATCCGTTCGGAAACCGCCCCCGTGGCGGCCGCGAGTTCCTCGCCCTGAACCACCAGCTGCGCCTGTGCCTCGTCGCGTTCGCGCCTGAGTGTTTCCATCTCGGACGTCATGGTCTCATTCGACCGGGCGAGCTGCGAGCGCAAGTCCTCCAGCTCGGCAAGCGCCGCATCCCGTTCAGCGGAAATTCCGCTGTTCCCGTTTGCAACCTCGTCACGCGCGGCAGAAAGCTCGCCCTGCATGGTCTCGAGCCGTGCACGCGCATCATCGCGTTCCTGTGTCAGCGACACGATCTCGTCCGCGAGATCCGTAGTCGATGTCGCAAGATCGGTCCGGAGAGTTTCAAGCTGTGCCCGCGCTTCGTCGCGCTCCCGCGTCAGCGATGCGATCTCGCCCGACAAATCCGTATTCGAGGTCGCAAGCTCCGTCCTCAGCGTATCGAGCTGTGCCTGAATCGTGTCCCGCTCTTCACGGGCGGATTGCACCGACGCTTCCGTCGTTTCCCTTGCCCTGGCGAGATCCGCACGAACCGCTTCCAGCTCCGCAAGCGCCGTGTCGCGCTGCTGGACGACGGATTGCATCGACGCGAGCGCGGCATTGCGCTCCTGTGCAGCGCTCTGCATCTCCCGTTCATGGTCCACCCGAAGCTCATCGAGAAGCGCCTGATTCTGCAAGACGGTGGATTCTCCGTCTGCCTTGATCGCAGCGAGTTCCGTTTCAAGTGCAGTGGCTCGTTCGCCGGCGCTGACGGCCTCCGCCCGTGCCGCCTCCAGCTCGGAAGCCAGTTCGGCCCTGCCCCGGGCCACGGCATCGCGCTCGGTAGCGAGATCGGTGATCCGCGCCTCGGAGGAGAGACGCAGACTGTCCAGCTCCGCCTGGACCCCGGCAAGATCACCGGAACCCTGCTCCTGCGCACGCGCAAGCTCTGCTTCCAGCGCGAGAATGCCGGCCTGCGCATCAAGGAGAAGCCTATCGCGCGCCTCCAGCTCCTGTTCGAGAACGAGACGCTGTTCGCCGGCCTCGCGCGCATCTTCCTCCGCCACCGAAAGGCGTTCCTGCAAACCGGCGAGCTCATCGACGGAACCTGTCCGCTGTCGCAGTTCCGAGATCTCTGCTTCGAGCTGCGCCGTGCGTCCCGCCGCTTCCTCGATCATCCGGTCGCGCGCGGCGAGCTCGATCGTCTGCGCCTCGATGCGCCTGCGAAGGTCGAAAGAGTGTGCTGCGCCGCTCCCGTCCGACCCGCCGGTTTCGCCGTTGGCGAGCATCATCGCCTCGAGTTCCGCCACATTCGACCTGAGCGCGACGATCTCATCGTTGGCAGCCTGCAGTTCGGCATTCCTGTCCGGTGCAGCCCCGTCTGCCGTTTCCGCAGACGCGGCCGAGCCGGCCTCGAGTTCGGCAACAAGGGCGAGGAGACGGTCGACCTGTTCCCGCGCCGCATCGCGCTCGCCAGCAGCGAGACGAAGCTCGATCCGTGCCGCCTCCAGTTCTGCGAGCGGATCCGAGCCGGAGGTGCTATCCGCTCCGTCCACCGATGCCGGATCGGCACCGTTCGAGGCCAGTTCCGTCTCCAGTGCCGCGATCCGCGCCCGGGCCGCTTCAAGAGCCGCCCGCTCCTCGACCTGCTGCACGCGCAGCCGCTCGTTTTCAGCAAGCGAGGCCGCGAGGTCGCTGCCGACGGACGTGGCATCCGCACCGTCCCCGTCATCTGCCGGTTGAGCGGCAAGAAGCGATTCCAGTCTGGCGATTTCCGCACGGGCCGCATCGAGATCGGCAGAAGCTTCCGGCGAACCGCCTGCGACATTCGCCGTATCGGTGAGGCGGGCAATTTCCTTCTGTCCCGCGTCATAGCGGAAATAGCCGTAGGCAAGCGCTCCGGCGAGAGCGAGAGCGACGACGGTCATCAACGCCAGAGCGATGCGAAGTCCCGAACCTCCCTGCTCCTCCACCACGACATGCGGCTCGCCGAGCATGGCCGCTCTGGCGTACATCGCACTGCCGCGCTTGTCGAAGCGGCGCTTACCCTCGATCTTTCCGGCCATGGGCCTCTCGTGTCCGTGTAAGAAAACCGGCCCGACAGTATCGCCTAATTCCCCGTGTGGCGAGAGTGTGTCGGCCGGATCGGGATGCCTTCGGTACGGCCGCGCGCGGGGCGCGTCAATCTCGACATCTTGTGCCGGGCTCCCGCTGCATTTATGAATCCGCTTGCGGCTTCTCCTCGGGCTCCAGGGTGCCGTCGCTTGGGCGCGCGCATTTTCCTGTGTTTTCAAAGGGCCTCGGGATTGTCTGACAGACTGCCGAACCCGGCAGAAGCAAGGAAAACGGAGGTTAAACCATGAAAAGACGTGATTTCGTTCGCAGCACTGCCGCAGGTGGTGCGGCGATTGGTGCCGCCGCTGCCGCCACTTCCGGCTTCCCGATGCCCGCGGTGGCGCAGGGGCGCAAGGACATGGTCATCGTCTCGACCTGGCCGCGCGACTTCCCCGGCCTCGGACTGAGCGCCCAGCGCCTCGCCGCACGGATCACCGAACTCACCGAGGGTGCGATCACCACCGAATATTTCGCCGCCGGCGAACGGGTCGGCGCGTTCGACAGCTTCGACGAAGTCGCATCGGGCAATGCGCAGGCCTATATCGGCGCTGATTATTACTGGAAGGGCAAGCATCCCGGCTGGGCCTATTTCACCTCCGTGCCATTCGGAATGACCACCCCCGAGTGGAATGCCTGGATCAAGTTCAAGGGCGGTCAGGCGCTCTGGGACGAACTCGGTTCCGAATTCGGCCTCAAATGCCTGCCCTGCGGTTCCACCGGCACGCAGATGGGCGGCTGGTTCAACATCGAGGTCGAGACGGCCGACGATCTCAAGGGCCTCAAGATGCGCATCCCCGGCCTCGGCGGCGACGTCATGGCCAAGCTCGGTGCCTCCCCGGTCTCGCTGCCCGGTGGCCAGATCTACGAGAATCTCGTCTCCGGCGCCATCGACGCCACCGAGTGGGTCGGCCCCTACAACGACTATTTCCTGAAATTCTACGAAGCCGCGAAATACTATTACTATCCCGGCATGCACGAGCCCGGCGGCGGACTCTCGCTCGGCATGAACAAGGATTTCTGGGAAAATCTCAGCGCGCACGAAAAGGCGATCGTCACCGCTGCCGCCAACGAGGAGCTGGCAGCCCAGTACGAAGAGACGATGGCGTTCAACGGCGAGTATCTCAAGAAGCTCATCAACGAACATGGCGTCGAGTTGCGCCAGTTCTCCGATGAAATCTACGACAGTTTCGGCGAGGCCGCCGCCGAGGTCTTTGCCGAGACCCGCGAACACAGTGATCTCGCCGCGAGAATCGACGACTCCTTCCAGGCCAACCTGCTCGAGATCGGCTCGTGGGAGGCAATCGCCGAAGTCGCATTCTCGCGCCAACGCAACCGCGTTCTCGGTATCGGCGGCTAGGCCCGCCAGCAAGCCGACGGGCCGGCATGACCCGAAACAGCGATACCGTTGCCCTTGCCCGCCGCATTGTCATCCCGACAGGATGGCAGTGCGGGACGGGCAAGGGCATGGTGTCGTTGCAACAGCCCGTCGCGACGGAAGACGGGTGTCATTTCCGGGTTGGCAGCAGGGGGCCCGTCCCGATACGACGCTGGTGAACGGTCCGGTGTGAAACCAGGAACCGGCAATCAGGGCAGGCAGCGAGGGCAAAGCAAAATGACAGCAGCTTCGGATTCTGCTGCGGGCAGCCGTGATGACCTTGTGCGCCAGGGCCAGCCGGCCATTCTGGTGCGGATTCTCGGCTGGCTCACTCTGGCCATGCTCGCGGCCTACCTGGTCAACAGCTGGCTCACCTATGTGCGCGGCTGGCCCGGCACCGCAGCTGCGCTCGAGGGCGGCAGTGCCACAGGTTTCGTACAGATCGCGATCTATGCGGTGCTGGCGCTCGGCGCGATAACCTTTGTCATGCGTACACCGGAAACGACGCTCCGGATGGATGGCGACAGGGTTTCGCGTTTCAACGCATGGCTCGTACGCGCCGCCTTCTGGTCGGTCCTGCTGGTCGGCATCGCCGATGCGGCGATTTCCTTCATGCGGGTCGAAAATCTCCTCGATGTCTATGTCGGTCCACAGATGGCAACCGATATCGGCCGGCCACAATATCGCGGCCCGTATATTCACCTGCCGCTCATCGGTGTCGGGATGCTTCTGGCGCTGGTCACCCGCACGCTAGGCTTTACCTGGCTGGCGCTCCTCGTCGTGGTCGCAGAACTGATGATTGTACTCGCACGCTTCATCTTTTCCTACGAACAGGCGTTCATGGGCGATCTGGTGCGTTTCTGGTATGCCGCATTGTTCCTCTTCGCCAGCGCCTACACCCTCATCGACGAAGGCCATGTGCGGGTCGACGTGCTCTATGCCGGCATGAAGGATACGACCAAGGGCATGGTCAACGCCGTCGGCTCGATCCTGCTTGGCATCATCTTCTGCTGGGTCATCCTATTTGTCGGCATGGGCAACAGGTCTGCAATCATCATCAGTCCGCTCGTCAATTTCGAAGTCTCGCAGTCGGGCTTCGGGATGTATGTCAAATATCTCATGGCCGGCTTTCTCGGCATCTTCGCCATCACCATGATGATCCAGTTCGTCAGTTATCTGTTCGAGGCCGTTGCCGACTGGCGCGGCGAGCCGGGAGCGCGGGAAATCTCCGCTCCCTCGGCCCACTAGTCCAGCCGCGCCCCGGAGCGACGCACCATGGAACTTCTCTTTCTCGCTCTCCTGATCCTCCTGATGGCAATCGCGCTCGGTTCGGGTTTTCCGGTGGCCTTCTCGCTACCCGGATCGGCCATTCTGACCGTGCTGATCGCCGCCGGTGCGGGCTGGCTCTTCACCGGCAATATCGACGCCTATTTCGCCCATGGCGGGCCGGGCCAGTGGCTCTCCGCCGGTGTGACCAACCTGCGCGGGGTCTACTGGGAGGTCGAACGGGATACGCTCATAGCGATTCCGCTGTTCATCTTCATGGGCATCATGCTGCAACGCTCGAAGATCGCCGAGGACCTCCTCGTGACCATGGCCCAGCTCTTCGGGCCGATCCGTGGCGGCCTCGGCATTTCGGTCGTCTTCGTCGGCGCGCTGCTCGCCGCCACGACCGGCATCGTCGGCGCCACCGTGGTCGCCATGGGCCTGATCTCGCTGCCGGCGATGTTGCGCAGCAACTATTCCAAGAGCCTCGCCACCGGCACGATTGCCGCTTCCGGCACGCTCGGACAGATCATACCTCCCTCGATCGTGCTCATCATTCTTGCCGACCAGCTCGCCAGCGCCGTCGATCAGGCGAGCACCACGCGCAAGGCGCTGTTCAAGGCGAGTACCGGCGAACTGTCGATGCCATCGGAGTTCGATGTCGCCTCGACGAGCGCCGGCGAGATGTTTCTCGGTGCGCTCATTCCGGGCCTCGTGCTGGTGGCGCTCTACATGATCTTCATACTGCTCTATGCGCTGATCCGGCCGAATGTTGCACCGGCAGTGCACACGGGCGAGCGCTTCGACGGAGCCTTCTGGTTCAAGGTGGCCATCACCCTCATACCACCGCTGGCATTGATCTTCCTCGTCCTCGGCTCGATCCTGACGGGCATCGCGACGGTCAACCAGGCGGGCGCTATCGGTGCCGCCGGCGCGCTCATCATGGCCGGATACCGGCTCACGGACGGCAGACGCGGCTCATTCGCTCCGGCGATCCTCGCACTTGCGTCGCTCGGGGTCATCGCCTTCGTCCTCGCCAATTATGATACCAACATCAAGAACATCCAGACCGAGGCTGATGCCTTCGGCATCAATCTCGCCATCGGTGCCGTGATCATGCTCTGCCTGTCGCTGGTCTGGAGCGGCATCCGCGTCATGCGTATCGACGGCACGCTGCAGGCGGTCATGCTGGAGACAGCCAAGACCACCTCGCTGGTCTTCATCATTCTTCTCGGCGCGGCAATGCTCACCGCCGCCTTTCGCGCATTCGGCGGCGAGGAGCTGGTCAGGCATTTTCTCGAGACGCTTCCAGGCGGCTTCTGGTCACAGTTCATCATCGTCATGGCGGTGATTTTCATCCTCGGATTCTTCCTGGATTTCATCGAGATCGCCGTGGTGGTTGTGCCGATCGTGGCGCCGATCCTGCTCGCCGATCCGGGCCAATGTCACCGCCGTCTGGCTCGGCGTGATGATCGGTCTCAACATCCAGACGAGTTTCCTCACCCCGCCCTTCGGTTTTGCACTTTTCTATCTGCGTGGCGTCGCGCCTGCGGTCGTGCGGACACTGGACATGTACAAGGGCGTGATCCCGTTCATCGCCCTGCAACTTCTGGCTCTCGCCATTGTCGGCTATTATCCGACGCTCGTGAACTATCTGCCGGCTCGCGTTTCGCTCACCTCCCAGACCGCACCGCCACCGGTCAATCCGCGACTGCA
>JAGREZ010000068.1:0-9074 GCA_020446285.1 Geminicoccaceae bacterium | reverse complement strand
GAAGCCGAGGCGTTTGCGGTCGACTACCGCCCGCTGCATGCGGACGTCAGCAATCTCCAGCGCCTGATCCGCCAGATCGAAACCGAACTCGAAGGGCTCGAGCGCGATGCGTCGCACATGGCGGCCAATCCCAATGCCAGCGACGCAGCCAAGGCACGTCTTGCCGACCGCAAGGCCCTCCTCGAAAACGAGCGCCAGTCGATCGAGGCACAGATCCCCGCCGACTGGGATGAAAAGCACAAGGCCTATCTGCAACTGGCAGGCGCCGAGAACCGTGCGCGCATGCAGTATCGCCGTGCTGCCGACGATTCCTACGAGGGTATCGCCGAGGTTCGCCTGCTGCTCGCCCAGGCCGATACCATCGCGGCCATCCGCCCCGAGATCGAGGCCTTGCGCCCGCTGGTCGACAATGCCGGCGGCGCAGAAGTGCAGGAAGCGATCAAGCTGGTGGAGGAACGCCTCGGTGCGCTGGATGGTGCGAGCGATATCCGCTCACCGCTGTCAAAGGCGCGACGGGCGATGAAACCCGGTCAGGAGAATCGTGAGGAAGCCAGCGCGTTGCTCGACGAGTCGCTGGCCGCACAGGCCGTCGAGGCGGAGTGGCGATCGAACGCCGCAGCCGCGATCGGCGAGGAGCTCGATTCCTACGAGGCCACGATCCGCGACTCGCTCGGCCTGCGGCAGCAATCGCGCCTTGGCGAGGAGATGGCAAAGGAGGTTGCGGCCTGCATGGCTCATCACCGCGACATCTCGCTGAATTTCTGAGTGGTCCGGATACTGGTGCTCGGGCGCATTCACTTCGTTCATTCACCCGAGCGCCAGTTCCTTGTTTTTGCATCAATTTTTATCCAGTCAGATCAGTATGATCCGTCTGGATCGATGTACTGGGGAATAGACAGGCATGGCAAACGAACCGGTCGAGGCTCTTTTGTTCGACGTCTTCGGCACACTCGTCGACTGGCGCGGCTCCATCGCCCGCGAACTCGCCACGCTCCTGCCAACGGTCGATGGCGATGCCTTCGCCCGGGCCTGGCGCGGTCGCTATCAGCCGTCGATGGAGCGGATCCGCTCGGGACGTCGCGGCTTCGTCCGTCTCGACGTGCTGCACCGGGAAAACCTGCTTGAAACACTGGATGAATTTGCCGTCACCGGCCTGAACGACGAGGAAATCGATCATCTCAACCGTGTCTGGCATCGCCTCGCACCCTGGCCGGATGTCGTCGAGGGTCTGATGCGATTGAGGAAGAAATACATCGTCGCCCCCTGCTCGAACGGCAATGTCGCGCTCATGACGCGGCTGGCGAAGAATAACGGAATGCCCTTCGACGTCATTCTCGGGGCCGAGCCGACCCGATCCTACAAGCCGATGCGCGAAACCTACCTGGGCTCCGCCGACCTGCTCGATCTACCGCCCGGACGCTGCATGATGGTCGCTGCCCACAACAGTGATCTGGCCGCCGCCCGCGACTGCGGATTGCAGACAGGGTTCTTCGCGCGGCCGGAGGAATATGGCGACGGCCATGACGAGGACCGCGAAGCAGGCGCCGACTGGACGATCATCGCCTGCGATCTGCTCGATCTCGCCGAACGGATGGGATGCTGACCGACATGGATCTCGAAACCGTCAGCGCGGAAACCTTCGGACGCTCGCTCGAGGGAATCGGCATCAATCTCCTGAGTGTCGATGTCGAGCGCCTGGCACGGTTGCTGGTGGAAGCCTTCGGTTGCCGGGCGCACCGGGTCTCGAAGGACTTTGCGATCATCGAGCACGGTACGACCTTCATGCAGATCCATCACGACGCAACCTACGGCAGCCACCCGATCCTGGGCCTGCTTCCGGAGAACCCGCCACGCGGCACCGGCGTGCAGCTCTATTTCTTCGGTGTCGATCCGGCTGACGCCCTGCCCCGCGCCGAAGCACTCGGCGCCCACATCATAGAACCACCGCGCGACAAACCCCACGGCCTCCACGAGGGCACCGTCCTGAGCCCGGAAGGCTACGCGTTCACCGCCGCCCGTCCAACCGCGGCATAAGAATCTCAACCATCAATCCCTCGCCCAAAAGTCATTGACGCCGGCGATCATCGTGCAACCATGACGTACCGGGGATACGGGAGGATTTGCATGGCGCTCGAATACATGCCCGGTTTCGGCAGTGATTTCGAAACCGGGAGCCTGCCGGGAGCCCTGCCGCAAGGGAAGCAAAGCTGCAGGACAGTTACATCGAATGCTGGAAGGGGCTGAAGAAGCGCTGCAACGGCACCATCGAGGGAGACTGGAGCTAGATGAAACTGGCCTCGCTGAAATCCGGATCCGACGGAACGCCCCTGCGTGATGGCAGGCTGGTGGTGGTCTCCCGCGACATTACCCTTTGCGTTGATGCCACCCACATCGCACCGACGCTGCAGGACGCTCTCGAGCGCTGGGACGAGGTGTCATCACGGCTCGAGGAACTTGCCGGGCAGCTGGCGCATGGCAGTGTCCGTGCGCAACGGTTTCGCGAGCGCGAGGCCGCCTCGCCGCTGCCGCGCGCCTATCAGTGGCTCGATGGCTCGGCCTATGTCACTCATGTCGAACTGGTGAGAAAGGCACGCGGCGCGGAACTGCCGGCAAGTTTCTGGACCGATCCGCTGATGTATCAGGGTGCCAGCGACAAGTTCATCGGTCCGCGCGATCCGATCGAGCTTGGCGGCGACGATTGGGGCCTCGACCTCGAAGCCGAGATCGCCGTGATCACCGATGAGGTGCGCATGGGCACGACGCCGGAAGAAGCAGCCGGACATATCCGTCTCGTCATGCTGGTCAACGATGTAAGCGCCCGCGGCCTCATTGCCGGCGAACTCGCCAAGGGCTTCGGCTTTGTCCATGGCAAGCCCGCCACCGCGTTCTCGCCGGTCGCTGTCACTCCCGACGAGCTCGGTCCGGACTGGCGGGACGGCAAGCTGCACCGCCCGCTGCTCTCCCATGTCAACGAGCATGAACTCGGCCATCCCGACGCCGGAACCGACATGACCTTCTCGCTGGCACAGCTCGTGGCGCACGGGGCCAGGACACGCCATCTCGGTGCCGGAACCATTGTCGGTTCGGGTACGGTCGCCAACAACGCGGCGCGGCAGGAGGGTTCCGATATCGGTTCCTCCTGTCTTGCCGAGCGGCGGATGCTGGAGACGCTCTGGCATGGAGAACCGCGCACACCGTGGCTCAAGCCGGGCGACCATGTGCGCATCGAGATGAAGGACGCCGACGGTCACACGATCTTCGGCGCGATCGAACAGGAAGTGGTGCGCTACCATGGCTAAGGCATTTGCATCCACCGCAGACATGGCCGCGAAGACGATCTCCTTTACCGAGGTCGGCGACGGACTCCATGCCTTCACCGCCGAAGGTGATCCCAATACCGGCGTCATCATCGGCGATGACGCGGTCATGGTGGTGGATGCGCAGGCGACACCGGTCATGGCCGAACTGGTGATGGAACGGGTCAGAAGCGTCACTGACAAGCCGATCCGATATGTCGTCCTCTCGCACTATCATGCCGTGCGCGTGCTGGGCGCGTCCGCCTACGGGGCCGAGCAGATCATCGCTTCCGAAACCTGCCGGAGCATGATCCATGAGCGCGGACAGGAAGACTGGGACAGCGAGTTCGGCCGTTTTCCACGTCTCTTTCAGGCACATGAGAGCATTCCGGGACTGACATGGCCGACCATGACGTTCCGCGACCGCATGACGGTCTGGCTCGGCAAGCGCCGCGTTGACCTGATCCATCCGGGTCGGGCCCATACCGCCGGGGACATCATCGCCTGGGTACCGGACGAGCAGGCAATGTTCTCCGGCGACATCGTCGAATACCGCTCCGCCTGCTACTGCGGCGACGCACATTTCAGCGACTGGCAGGACACGCTCGACAGGATCGCCCGGTTCGAGCCACGCACGCTCGCACCGGGCCGTGGCGACGCCTTGAGCGATCCGGCCAGGGTCCGGGAGGCCATCTCCCTGACCCGCGATTTTCTGAAAAGCACCTACGCACCGGTCGCCGCTGTTGCCGCGCGCGGTGGCTCTCTGAAGGAAGCGTGGGACGCCTGTCGGGCAGCCTGCGACGATAAGTTCAGGGATTATGCCATCTATGAGCATTGCCTCCCGTTCAATGTCGCGCGAGCCTATGATGAAGCCAACGGCATCGACACCCCGCGCATCTGGACGGCAGAACGCGACCGGATCATGTGGGAACAGTTGCGGGGCTGAAGAGGAAGGTCGCCAGACTGCGGGCCACTCGGGAGATCGACGCCACCGGCATGAGGTTCACCCGGCAAGGAAGGTGCCACGATGACCCGTTACACCTACAGTTCCTACCCCTATCGCAAGCCGCCGGAACTCGACGGGGGCAGTCATCCTGCTGTCCCGGTCATCATCGTCGGTGCGGGACCGGTGGGTCTCGCCGCTGCCATCGATCTTGCACTGCACGATATCCGCACGGTCGTGCTCGACGACAACGATGTCGTTTCGGTCGGCAGCCGGGCGATCTGCTGGTCCAAGCGCAGCCTCGAGATTTTCGATCGCCTCGGTGTCGGCGAGCGGATGGTGGACAAGGGTATCACCTGGAAGGTCGGTCGTCTCTTCCATCGCGACCGCGAGGTCTACAGTTTCGACCTGCAGGAAGAACCCGGCCACAAGATGCCGGCCTTCATCAACCTGCAGCAATATCATGTCGAACAGTTTCTCGTCGAACGCGCGCTCGAATTTCCTGATCTGATCGATATCCGCTGGAAGAACCGGGTCACGGGCATCGAACAGCAACCAAGTTGCGTCAGGCTCGCGATCGAGACCCCTGATGGTGCCTATACTCTCGAATCCCGCTACGCCCTCGCCTGCGACGGAGCGAACAGCAGCATCCGCGGCATGATGGGCCTCGACTTCGACGGGCGGGCGTTCGAAGAACATTTCCTCATCGCCGATATCGAGATGGATGCGGATCTTTCCAATGAACGCCTGTTCTGGTTCGAACCGACCTTTCATTCCGGCCAGTCGGCACTCCTGCACAAGCAACCGGACAATATCTACCGCATCGATCTGCAGCTCGGCCCCGATGCCGATCCCGCGGAAGAGAGAAAGCCCGAGCGGGTCACGCCGCGCGTTTCGGCGATGCTCGGCGGCAGGCCCTTTGAAATCGACTGGGTCAGTGTCTACACATTCCAGTGCCGGCGGATGAAGGCTTTCGTTCATGACCGGATCATCTTCGCCGGCGACAGCGCCCATGTCGTAAGCCCGTTCGGCGCGCGCGGCGGGAACAGCGGCATCCAGGATATCGACAATCTCTGCTGGAAACTCGCCGCCGTCCTGCTCGGCAGGGCATCCCGCGACCTCTTGAAATCCTATGACGAGGAGCGCTGCCACGGAGCAGATGAAAACATCCTCCACTCATCACGCTCGACAAGCTTCATGACGCCGAAATCGAAAACCGAACGGCTCTTTCGCGACGCAGTGCTTCATCTCGCCGGCGAGATGCCCTTCGCCCGGCGGCTGGTCAATTCCGGCCGGCTGTCGGAGCCCTGCTCGCTCACCCACAGGGGATTGCAGCGCGGTCAGGACATGGCGAGCGGAAGACTCCCGCCGGGAACGCCCTGTCCCGATGCACCGGTCGAGACAGCGCGTTCCAGCGATGACTGGCTGCTGGGGCATCTCGGTGGCGAGTTCAGGATATTGCACCAGCCCGACGGCATCGGTAGCGAGGCACATCTGCCATCGAAACTGCCGGCGCTGATTGTCGGCCGAGACCTCAAGGATCGCGAGGGCCTGCTCCGCCAGCGTTATGCACTCGAGGCCGGCGTGACCTACCTCGTCCGTCCGGACCAGCATATCGCCGCGGCCTGGAACCGCGCCGATGCCGGCCGGATCCTCGATGCCCTCGAACTCGCCGGAGGACAGGCATGAGCAGACTTCGAACGGATGACGGCTTCGCCGGCAAGAGCGACGAATTCTACGCCATGCTGATCGATGCCCATGACGGCCTCGACGACGAACAAAGCGAAGCCCTCAACGCCCGCCTGCTTCTCCTCCTCGCCAACCAGATCGGCGATCTCGACACTCTGAGAGAGGCCATCGAAACCGCAGGCCGGACAGGCTGACCCAGATCACAAAAGAATGCCAACAGTTCCCGACTTCGGAACCGCCACGCTGCCGCCCGCGGCTGAACGGATCGACATGCTCGATCAGTAACGGCGGAGCAGGCCCACGAGCTTGCCCTGAACCGCGACCTGATGCGGGCCGAAGATGCGGATTTCGTAATCAGGATTGGCAGGCTCGAGTGCAATCGATGCGCCGCGTCGCCGGATACGCTTGAGTGTCACTTCGCGTCCCTCGACCAGCGCCACGACGATTGAACCGTTTTCAGCCGTGTCGCAACGGCGGATGACGACATAATCGCCGTCCATGATACCGGCCTCGATCATGGAATCGCCGGCCACCTGCACGACATAGTGTTCGCCGTCGCCCATGAGCAGGCCCGGCACATCGATCATGGTCTGCGTGTCGGCGAAAGCCTCGATCGGCGTGCCCGCAGCGATCCTGCCGAAGAGCGGCAGACTCTTGCTTGCGGGTTCGATTTCGCCGGCCCGTCTCGATCCATGGCCGCGAAAATCGCCGCGAACGATATTGCTTTCGACAATTTTCCCGCTAGGTTCCGGCTTGTCCACGAGCCTTGGCGGGTTGCCCACGCGGCCGCGGACATCGCCTGGTGGCGGTTTGAGAACTTCAACCGCACGCGCACGGTAGGCAAGGCGGCGGATGAACCCGCGTTCCTCGAGCCCCGACACCAGCCGATGAATGCCCGACTTCGATTTCAACCCGAGGGCCGCTCGCATTTCATCGAAGGACGGACAGACTCCGTGTTCTTCCAGATAATCATGCACGAAGCGAAGAAGCTGCAATTGTCGTTGCGTGAGCAAGGCTGTATCCGCCCGTTCGTATCGGAGGCGCTGGGGATGGCGTACAAATGTTCTAATTTGGTTCTCGTTTTTGGTCAACTGTTCAGGCGGCGAAAAAGCATCTCTTAAACCTGTGCGTGAAGAACTGCGCGCAAGTCGATCGCCCGAAGCCGGCTCCCGGCCTTGCGCGGCGGGTCGAGAGGCGCCCGTTCCAGGAGGAGATCAGCATCCGTCATGACCGCCAGCATGGAACTGTCCTGCCGTGCCGCGACGCTGACGGTTCCGTCCGCCTTGACGAACGCGCGCATGAAATCGCGCCTCCCGTCATTTTCCTTCAGGTCGTGAGCGACGACGACTTCGGTCCATGGCAGCGAGGGATCGAGACCGAGACAGGTGCGCACCGCCCCTCGAAGGAACATGATCCCGCATACGATCGTGGATACCGGATTGCCGGGCAGGCCCAGCAGCGGGCATTCACCGAGACGGCCGAAAATGAGGGGTTTGCCGGGGCGCATCCGCACCTTCCAGAAATCCAGTTCCAGACCGGCCATGCCGCCCACCTCGCGCACGAGGTCGTGGTCGCCCACCGACGCGCCACCGGTCGTCACCAGCATGTCCGCACCATGTGCATTCGCAAGCGCCGCACCGAGTGCGTCCCGATCGTCGGCGGCGATACCGAGATCCACCGGCGATGCACCCCATGCCCGCAACATGCCGGCGAGCACGACGGAATTCGAGGATGTGATCTGGTGCGCGAGCGGTGTTTCACCCGGCATCCGCAACTCGTCACCCGTTGCGAGAATGGCGATCCGCGGTTGCACGCGTACCTGCAGGTGGCCATGTCCCATGATTGCGGCGAGCCCCAGTGCGCGCGCATCCAGCACCCTTCCGGCGCGCAGTCCGACATGTCCCTCGGCAAAATCGAGCCCGCGCGGACGGATGAACATCCCCGGCCGAACTGCTTCCGTTGCCTGTATGATATCCCCCTCGCGCTCCGCATTCTCCTGGATGAGGATCGCGTCGGCACCGTCGGGCACGAGGCCACCGGTGAAGATTCGCGCTGCCTCGCCCTTTCCGAGGGCCAGAGTGAGGGGCGATCCCGCCGCCACCTCGCCGATCACGCGCATGGGCGCGCCGGCATCGGCGGACCGGACCGCATAGCCGTCCATGGCCGAAACCGCACCCGGCGGCTGGTCCCGACGGGCACCGACATCGGCGGCCAGCACTCTTCCAAGTGCAGCCCCGAGCGGCACCCATTCCGCCGGCATGGAGCGGACCGCCGGATAGATTCGCGCCTGGGCATCCGAGACCTCGATCATGCGTCTGACGCCACGAAATCGCCGGAACGCCCGCCGGATTTGCGCAGGAGCCGGATGTCGGTGATGCGAATTTCCCGGTCGATTGCCTTGCACATGTCATGGATCGTGAGCGCGGCCACGCTCACGGCCGTCAGCGCCTCCATCTCCACACCTGTCCTGTGGGTCACCTTGCACACCGCCTCGATGCGAATGCCGGGCAGCGCCTCATCGGCAACGAGGCTGACCTTGACCGATGTGAGCGGCAGCGGATGACAGAGGGGAATGAGATCGCTGGTGCGCTTCGCACCCATGATGCCGGCGAGCTGGGCGATCGTCAGCACATCGCCCTTCTTCATAGCTTTCTGCACGATCCGGTGGAGTGTCGCCGGCCGCATCACGACCGCACCGCCAGCAACGGCAATGCGTTCGGTGACATCCTTGCCACCGACATCCACCATCACGGCATTGCCGTCGGCATCGATATGGGTGAGATCGTTCATTTTCTGCTCTACCGTCCCGTTTCCATTCGCGGATCGCATTCGCTCGGCATGCTGCATAAAGCATCGGACACGCCTGCGGGAGTGGCAAGAGGCGGCAGTGCGGACGGGATCTCGACCGGGTCATACAGGATCACCGCTCCGTCATCTGGCGACTTGACTCCGGCCGCGAAATGGTCCGACTTCGAATCGTTCAAAAGCAACAAGGAGATGAACGTTGCGCAAGAGGACCCTCCCCCTGTACCTGGGTATCTCCCTTCTCGCATCCCAGGCAGCCCTTGCCGCAGATTCCCTCACCGTCGTTTCCTGGGGTGGCGCCTATACCAAGAGCCAGCTCGAAGCCTATCACAAGCCCTTCA
>JAGREZ010000510.1:2720-10308 GCA_020446285.1 Geminicoccaceae bacterium | reverse complement strand
AGCACGCTTTCCTGGATGAGCGCCCATTGCGGATCGGCCCAGGACGGGACCGACGGGCCGATGTCGCGGGTCTCTATGCCATCTGCGGTATGCAGTTCGAGGCGATAGTCGCGCAGCAGCCGCAAGCTTCCTTCGGTGCCGTCGATCTCGACGAGCGTCTGGGGAAACGGATCCGGATGGATCGCCGTGGTATAGCTGCAGACGACCTCGCTCAGCGCGCCCTTTTCATGTTCGAGCACCATCACCGCCGACGCCTCGCCACGCGCGGTCGGATGGGTATGCTGCATCCGGCAGTGGATTGCCGTGGCGTCGCCGAGCAGAAAACGGGCGACATCGAGCACATGAATGCCGAGATCGAGAATGATGAACCGCTCGACATCGTCGAGATAGGGCTGGCCGGCAACGACATCATAGCCCGTCCGCCAGCTCACATGCGCGAAGAACGGCCGGCCGATGCGCGTCATCGCCCGGCGCAGTTCGATGAGCGGCGTCTGGAAGCGGAAATTCTCGTGCACCATGATCGGCAGTCCCGCCGCCTCGACGGTGGCGAGGATCCGCCGCACCGCGGTGATGTCAGGCGCGAACGGTTTCTGGCAGATGACGGGAACCCCGTGACGGGTGGCGAGTGCGACCAGCGCCTCGTGCGTTTCCATGGTGGTGGCGATATCGACGAAGTCGAGCTTTCGCGAACCGAACATCGCCTCCGCGTCGGTAAAGGCGGTCGCACCGGTCAGTTTTGCCGCCTCGCCGGCCTTGAGCGGATCGAGGTCGCAGACCGCGACGAGTTCGGCACCCTCGACATCGCCCCAGGCGAGAAGGTGATTGCGGGCGAAGAATCCGCAGCCGATGACGGCTCCCTTCAGCATCATCGGCCCGCGTCCCGGTATGCGCTCACAGCCAGTTCCAGTACGCGCAGATTGTCGCTTCCCGGGGTTTCCGGCCCGCACCCCGCATTCAGGCATTCGAGCCAGTGACGCTGGATGGCGACGACACTCTCTTCCACCACCGCACGTTCGGCCGAGCCCCAGGCAGGAATTGTCGGCGGAACGTGGAAATCCTCGCCGCCGGCTCCCGACGAAACGCGCATGTGAAAATCCTCCCTGAGTTCGAGAGTTCCGCGATCGCCCTCGATACGGACGAGTGTCTGCGGAAACGGATCCGGCTGTCGCCAGCTCGCGAAGGAAATGTCGATCAGCGTCGCCGCTTCCCCGGCGTGGCCGAGGCTGAGGACGACACTGTCCTCACCGGCGAGACCGGGGCCGACGCTCCGCATGCGCGCATGAAGATCTTCCACCTCGCCCATGAAGAAACGGGCGAGATCGAGCAGGTGCACGCCCACATCCATGACCGCGAGGCGCTTTTCAGTGCGCAACCGGGGCTGCGTCGCGAATATGTCGTGGTGATGACGGTGCTGGATGCGGGCATAGGACGGATTGCCGATGCGGCCCTCGTCGATCACCCGGCGCACCGCCCGCATGGGCGTCTGGAAGCGGAAATTCTCATGCACCATGAAGCGCACCCCCGCCTCGTCACAGGCATCCACCATGGCACGCGCATCGGCGGGATCGGGTGCAAGCGGCTTCTGGCAGATCACATGACAACCAAGACCCGCAGCGAGTTCGACCAGCTCACGGTGGGTGTTCGGAGGGGTGACGATATCGACGAAATCCGGGCGCAACTCCCCGAGCATCGTCCGCATGTCGGTGAAGGACCGCGCACCGGCGATCGCCGCTCCGGCTTCGGCCCTGCCCGCATCCACATCGCAAACGCCCTCGATGCGCACGCCGTCGAGCCCGCGCCAGGCGTGAAGATGATTGCGGGCGAAAAAGCCCGCACCGACGACGCAGCCGCGATGCTCAGTCATGGAAGAACGCCACGGAAAGTGCATCGAGCCTGTCGCCGGTCATGCACGCATGATCGAGCCAGGCCGGATCGGCGCAGGCGGCCTCGAACGAAGCGACATCGAGAATGCTCATGCGTCCCTTCGCTTCGACGGGCAGCCCGACAGGCACCTGACCGATATTGGCGATGATCGAGCCGCGATCCGTGCGGATCCCGATGCAGCTCCCCTCGTGCCTGTGCACGGCGGCATCGATGCCGGAGCGTCCGGCGAACCAGCGCATCACATGATACACCGGATAGACGAGATCCCCTGCCCGCCCCTCGAACCAGGGTGCCGGGCGCAATGCCGGATCGTGGATCACGCCGAGCGGTCCGCTGACATGGTTGAGAATGAGTGCCTCGATGTCGCTCTCCAGCAGGGCCGCTACATAGCCCACGGACCAGGCGGCGGCGAACAGTCCGCGCTGGCGCGGATCGGCGGCGGCCATGGCGAAACGGTCATTGCCCGGATTGTCGATGAGCGTCGCACCGTAGGGATTATGGCGCATTCCGATGGCCGACGGGCCCACACGCACGGTCTTGCCGCCGGCAAAGCCATGAACGCTGGCGGCGACCTGCGGCAGGGCCTCGAGCGTTTCCATCACCGAGAGATCGTCGCCGGCATGGACGATGGCGGTGGTGGTATGACTGACGATATCGACGGTGGCAGCGGGCGGGCGCTTGCGGTTGAGTTCGGTAAAATAGGACAGCATGCCACCCGCGATCCGGGCCTTCGGGAAGGCCCGGCGCGCCTGATTGTAGATATGCCCGAGATCGGGAACATTGGGCCACGGGCCGACCGGCTGCACGCTCTTGAGATAGGCGGTCGGACAGGGAAGGACGATGGCCGGCTCGAGCCTCGCAGCCTTGCAGAAAGCGGCTGCCCGGGCGAGTTCGTCAGCCGGCGGCGAAGCGAGCGGCAGTTCCAGTTCGAGCTGGATCGATGCGCCTGTCGCTTCGGCGAGCTTTCGATAGTCGACGAGCCGCTCGCGGGCATCGCCGTCGTCGAGCCCGAGATAGACGGCGAGCCAGTCGACCCGTGGAATGTCGCCCGCACGAGAAAGGGCATGTCCGGCCTGCCGCGGCATGACCCCGAGCCCGAATTGCGGCAATCTCCGCCTCACCGGCGCGGTGCCGTCGGTCGATCCGCTTCCCGCCGTCTCGCCCTCGAAGGAAAGGGTGATGCGCTGGGTGAAGGAGCGTCCGGGCTCCAGCGTGTAGGGCCAGGGATCGAGCAGCGAGGCGACATAGGTCTTGTACGATGCGTCCGTCCAGTTGCGCTGATCCTCCATCTCATACTTGCCGGCGGGATCGTGCGGCAGCTCCGCCTCCATGCGGCAGGTGCAGGAAAGTCCGGGCGCCGGCGAATGCGTCAGCGCGCGGATGGCGAAGATCGGCTGGCCCGGACTGATGAGGCGGGGAAACCGCGTTTCCTCGATCGTCCCGTCGGTATGCTCGACTGTCACCGGAGCACCGGCGACGCCTTCGATCGGATGCAGGATGGTAAAGCCCGTGCGGTTCGTCCTGAATGCCTCGAGCGCCCGTCCGACGACAGTGAAGACGAGCCCCTCGCCCGTCGCCTCGATGACCGTGTCCCATTCGTAGCGGATCGACGGCGCCGCGACCGAGGCACTGAAGGCGATACGCACCCGGTCATCGTCACGCTCGACGGAATGTCCGGTCAGTCGCGCGGGCGGCGTCGCCCAGTTTTCGTCGCGAACGAGATAGTCGATCCCGCGAATGGCCTCCGCACCGTGATAGCGCACATGACGGACAGCACCCCGATCGAGCGTGAACGCGAGCGGCCCGATCCTGAATGTCTCGACCTCGGCCCCGGCGACATCGGTACCGACCCGGGCGATGGATTCTGAAACGCTCATCATGCCTCCCCTGCATGAACGGCGGATTCCACGACATGTTGACGACATGCCGCGATCTGCTCTTCTTGTCCGGGAGAATAGCAACAGCAGCAGGGCTGCGTGAAGGGGCGTGGAATGAATATCCTCATGATCGGGGCGGGAGGTGTCGGCGGCTATTTCGGTGCGCGGCTTGCGGCAGCGGGCCGCAAGGTGACATTCGTCGCGCGCGGCAGGCACCGGGAAGCCATGGAGAGCGAAGGGCTTTTCATCGAGAGCCCGCGCGGCGACCTGCATCTGCGCGATGTTCGGGTCGTCGCCTCGCCGGCCGATGCCGGATCGGCGGACCTCGTCCTCGTCGCGGTCAAGCTTGGCGATACGGCGGGCGTCATCGAACAGCTTCACCCGCTGACCGGCAGCGATACCGTGTTCATCTCGCTGCAGAACGGGGTCGACGCCGAGGCCATGCTGGTGGAGGCATTCGGACGCGATCGGGTGATGGGCGGTGTCGCCCGCATCTCGGCGGCGATCGAACGGCCGGGACATATCCGTCAGGTCGGGCGGTTCTCGCGGATCGACATCGGCGAGCTCGATGGCGGCAGGAGCGACCGGCTGGAGCGGATCACGGAACTCATGACCGTCGACGGCATGGATTTCACCGCGAGCGGGGATATAGCACTCGCGATCTGGGAAAAGTTCGTCTTTCTTTCCACCATGAGCGCGGCGACGGCAACCAGCCGCAGTGCCATCGGCCGGTTGCGCGGAAACGAGGAGAGCCGGCGCTGGATCGAGGAACTGATCGGCGAAACAGCCCGCGTCGCCCGTGCCGGCGGTATCGCCATCAGGGACGGTTTCGAAGCGGAGGTGCTCGCCAATATCGACGGAGTGCCGGCGGAGATGATCGCCTCGATGGCGCATGATCTCAATGAAGGCAAGCCGCTCGAGCTCGACTGGCTCTCGGGTGCTGTCGTGCGTCTGGCGAGGGTGCACGGGCTGGACGCACCCGCCCACCGCCACACGGTCGCGGCCCTCACCCCGCACAAGTCCGGCCGGACGGGTTGAAGCCCCGCATCGACAATGCCACCGCCCGGCTCGTCCTGCTCGATCTCTACGGCCTGAGCGATCCTCCACGGCAGCGACTCGATGCGGACGGGCTCGAACGGCTCATCGAGCGTATCGGCTTCGTCCAGCTCGACAGCATCAACACGGTGGCCCGCGCGCACCACATGATTCTCTTCGCGCGCAACGAGACCTACGCTCCGGACCTCCTGCGCCGGCTCCACGAGGAAAGGCGCAGTCTGTTCGAGGACTGGACGCACGACGCCTCGCTCATCCCCATGGCCTTTCGCCGCTACTGGTTTCCACGCCACAGGCGCGAGGAACGGCGGTTGCTCGAACGCTGGCGCAAGTGGCGCGACCGGCCGTTCGAGGATCAGCTGGAACGTGTGCTCGATCATGTCCGCGAGCATGGCCCGGTCATGTCGCGCGACCTGCGGACCGAGAAAGGCAACGGTTCCACCGGCTGGTGGGACTGGCACCCGTCCAAGACCGCGCTCGAATTCCTCTGGCGCACGGGCCGCCTCGCCGTCACCCGGCGCGAGGGTTTCCAAAAGGTGTACGATCTGGGCGAACGGGTCATTCCCGCGCATGTCGATGAAGCCAGCGAGAGCGAGATGATCGACTGGGCGGCATCGAGCGCCATCGAGCGCATGGGGTTCGTCGCACCGTCCGATCTCGCCGGCTTCTGGGACAGTATCGGCATCGCCGAGGCAAAGGACTGGTGCGCTGGTCATGCGGGCGACCTCGTCGAGGTGGAGGTCGAGGAAGCGGGGAGCGGAAACCGGCGCCCCTGCCTCATGCCCACCCGCATGTTCGAGCGCCTCGGCGATCTTCCCGAACCGCCACCGCGCCTGCGCGTGCTGAGCCCGTTCGATCCGCTGATCCGCGACCGCAAGCGCCTCGAACGCATTTTCGGATTCGACTATCGCATCGAGGTCTTCGTGCCCGAGGCGCAACGGCGCTACGGCTATTATGTGTTTCCGCTGCTGGAGGGAACACGGCTCGTCGGGCGCATCGACATGAAACGGGTGGAGGACAGCCTCGCCGTGCGTCGCCTCTGGCTGGAGCCCCGCATACGCCTGTCGGCAGGCCGCCGCCGCGCGCTCGACGCCGAACTGAACCGGATCCGGCGTCTTGCCGGCTGCGAACACGTCACCTTCGACGACGGCGCCTTCGGTGAAATTCCGTGATATCCGCCCAAGCGACACGACACGTCGCCTGCGGGCATGGTGGAGGACGAACCTTCGGACTAACCTGCCAGCATCGTGGCATGCCGGAATGCCCGACGGGAGATCGATGATCATGACCGACAGCAGGGACCCGCTCCTCCAGCCCTACCAGCTCAGGCATCTCACCCTGCGCAACCGCATCCTCTCCACCGCGCACGAGCCGGCCTATTCCGAGGACGGCATGCCGAAGGAGCGCTACCGCCTCTATCACGCCGAAAAGGCGAAGGGCGGGATCGCGCTCACCATGACGGCGGGCTCGGCGCTGGTCTCGCCCGACAGTCCGCCCGCCTTCGGCAACCTGCATGCCTGGCGCGACGAGATCGTCGGCTGGATGCGGGAACTGGCGGACAGCTGCCACGAGCATGGTGCGGCGGTCATGATCCAGCTCACCCATCTCGGCCGCCGGACCGGCTGGAACAAGGGCGACTGGCTGCCGGTGCTCGCCGCGTCGCCCGTCCGCGAGCCCGCTCACCGCGCCTTTCCCAAGGAGGCCGAGGACTGGGACCTCGAGCGCATCGCCGCCGACTATGCCAGCGCCGCCGCGCGCATGAGGGAAGCGGGGCTCGATGGCATCGAGATCGAGGCCTATGGCCACCTGCTCGACGGCTTCTGGTCGCCTGCCACCAACCGCCGCGACGACGAGTGGAACGGCAGCCTCGACAATCGCCTGCGCTTTACCATGACCGTGCTGGATTCGATCCGCAAGGCGGTCGGCCGGGAGTTCATCGTCGGCATCCGCATGGTCGCCGACGAGGACTGGGACAAGGGGCTCAGCCGCGAGGATGGCATCGAGATCGCCCGGCGTCTCGTCGCCTCCGGCCATGTCGATTTCCTCAACCTCATCCGCGGCCATATAGATACCGACGCCGCCCTTGCCGACGTCATCCCGGTTGCCGGCCAGCGCTCCGCCCCGCATCTCGATTTTTCCGGCGAGGTGCGCGCGCTGACGAAATTCCCGGTCTTCCACGCCGCGAAGATCGGCGATGTCGCCACCGCCCGCCATGCCATCGCCGAGGGCAAGCTGGACATGGTCGGCATGACCCGCGCGCATATCGCCGATCCGCATATCGTCAACAAGATCAGGGCCGGCATCGAGGAACGCATCCGCCCCTGCGTTGGCGCCACCTACTGCCTCGACCGGATCTACGAAGGACATGAGGCGCTCTGCATCCACAATCCGGCCACCGGCCGCGAGGCGAGCATCCCGCAGGTCATCGAACGGTCGAACGGGGTGAAACGACGCATCGTCATCGCCGGCGCCGGCCCCGCCGGCCTCGAGGCCGCGCGCGTCTGTGGCGAGCGCGGGCATGAGGTGGTGCTGCTGGAAGCCGCCGACCGGCCCGGCGGACAGATCCTGCTGGCGGCACGGCACAGGCGACGCAGCGAGCTCATCGGCATCGTCGACTGGCGGGTGGCCGAATGCGAGCGGCTCGGCGTCGATCTGCGCACCAATGTCTATGCCGAAGCCGACGAGATCGTCGCACTCGATCCCGACATCGTCCTCGTCGCCACCGGCGGCTTGCCCGACAGCGACATTCTCGAGGAGGGCAACGAGCTCGTTCA
>JAGREZ010000510.1:2013-2652 GCA_020446285.1 Geminicoccaceae bacterium | reverse complement strand
CATCCGGGCATGCAGGCCGCCGAACGCATCGCCGAAAGCGGCGCGTCACTGGAAATCGTCACGCCGGAGCGCTTCTTCGCACCCGAGATAGGCGGTCTCAATCATGTCGCCTATGCCCGCTCGTTCAAGGAGAACGGCGTACGCATCACCATCAATACCCGGGTCCTTGCGGCAAGACGCGAGGGCAACCGCATCCGCGCGACCCTCGGCAGCGACTATACGAAGGCGACCGAGGAACGCCTTGTCGACCAGATCATCGCCGAACACGGCACGATCGCCAATGACGAACTCTACTTCGCCCTCAAGCCGCATTCGCGCAATCGCGGTGCGGTGGATCACAACGCGCTGATCGAGGGGCGCCCGCAGGAACTCGTCACCAACGCCGACGCGGCCTTCAGCCTGTTCCGGCTCGGCGACGCCATCGCCTCGCGCAACATCCACGCCGCCATCTATGACGCGACGAGGCTCTGCCGCATCTTCTGACCGCGCTCGACACCGGTTGCCCGACGCGACGACGCGGCCCACCGGGAGCCGCGTCGTTCGTTTGCAAGCATGTCGGGAAGGGCCGCAGACGGCGGACCCGGTTCAGCCGGCCTTCGCGCGCTTCTTCTGCTGGTGGCGGGCGAGGCAGTCCATGCG
>JAGREZ010000510.1:508-1940 GCA_020446285.1 Geminicoccaceae bacterium | reverse complement strand
TCCTCGCGGGTCACGGGATCGACCCGCTTCATCGCCCGGCGAAGCGTCCGCGTGGTATTGAAGCGGCGCCCGGTCTCCTCGATATAGTTCGCGAATGTACGCTCCGCCTCGCCCTCGTCGCAGACGATGTCGACGAGACCGAGCGCGTGCATCTCCTCCGCCGAGCGCGTGCGGCCATCCTCGATCAGCGTCTTCGCCGTGGTCTTGCCGACCTTGCGCGCGAGGAAGGCGTGCGCGCCCATTCCGGGAAAGAGGTTGAAGAGGATTTCCGGCAGGCCGAACTTGGCCTGACGTTCGGCGATGACGAGATCGCTCGTGAGCATCGCCTCGAAGCCGCCGCCAACGGCATCGCCATTGACCAGCGCCACGGTCATGACCGGCAGACCGAAGCCGCGATAGTTCTCGAACAGCACGTCGATGGAACGATAGGCATAGTCGCGGAGGCCGGCCTCGTCCTGCTCGCGGATCAGCGAGGTGAAGGTCGAGAGATCGCCGCCAAGACTCCAGGCCCCCTTGGCCGCCGAGGTCCAGGCGACATAGCGGAAGGGAATCTCATCGGCGGATGCGCCGGCGAAGGCTTCCTTCAGCATGCGGACGAGATCCTGACCGTCGCGCATCAGTTCGGGCGTGAAGCAGGCGCGCTCGGGATGCTTCATGTTGGCCCTGAGAACACCGCTTGCCACATCGAGGCGCGTTTCGAGCGTCGGCATGTCGATATTGAGGTTCGGCACCGTACGACGAAGCGGAACCACCGCCGGCCCGCCGCGCCGCAACTCGGACGGCTTGGGCAGATTGTCATTGTGAACCCGGCGAAAGAGATCGATCAGATCCTGGGTCGAAACAGCCATGATGTCCTCCGGTAGTCTTTTGGACCGGGCTCAACCCCGGTGCTGATCACTTGGAGAACTTTATTAACTATAAAATTACCCGCAAGAATTATCGTTTCATATTTCTTCAAGTTTACTTTCGAATTCAGGATGTGTTTGCGTTGAATTTGCCGGCGATTTCCACAAAATTTTACCCAATTCCCCGTATGAAATCCGTCAAATAAGGAAACCCGAAGAAAACAGGACTTTTACCCTCTCTCGCCAGCATCGATCCGCTGGCGAAGCATGAATTTCTGCAGCTTGCCCATCACGTTGCGAGGCAGCTCGTCGACGAAGTGGATTTCCCTCGGATGCTTGAACGAGGCGAGTCCGTCGGCAAGCACCCGGCGTATCTCGTCCTCGCCGGTCGTCCTGTCTGCGAGAACGATGAACGCCACCGGCACCTCGCCCCAGCGATCGTCCGGCCGGCCGATCACCGCTGCCTCGCGCACACGCGGCGATTCCTGAAGGACGAGTTCGATTTCCGCCGGATAGATATTCTCGCCGCCGGAGATCACCACATCCTTCTTGCGATCGACGATCCACAGATCGCCTTCATCATCGAG
>JAGREZ010000510.1:0-367 GCA_020446285.1 Geminicoccaceae bacterium | reverse complement strand
CGCCGACGATGCGCAGCTCGCAATGCAGCGCCTCCCGGCCCGTACTGCCGGGCTTGCGCATGGCCGTGTCCGTCGTCTGATAGACGGCGACGGGTCCGGTTTCCGTCGAGCCATAGACCTGCACCGGCGGAATACCGCGCTTGATGAAGGCCCGCAGGAGACGTTCGGGAATGACCGAGGAACCGCAGGCGATCATCCTGAGTGATGACAGGTCGGCCCCGGCCCAGCGGGCATGGCTGGTGAGCGCCTGCATGGTCGCCGGAACCTGCACGCTCAGTGTCGGCCGCAGTTCCTCGATGGCATCGAATGTCGCACCGGCGTCGAAGCGTTCATGCAGGATCACCGAGGCGCCGGCATAGAGAGCCGG
>JAGREZ010000509.1:2060-2354 GCA_020446285.1 Geminicoccaceae bacterium | reverse complement strand
GGAAATATCCCTTAGCATTGACTGTAGCTTGCCAAGCCGCGCGGCACCGGCCTCAGCCATGATATCTTCAAGTTTTCGATAGTTCGCCAGAACCTCTGCCCCAGCTTCGGTCAGCCTGGCGCCACCACCCTTGGCGCCCCCGCGAGTCGCGTCGATCAACGGGTTGCGAAATGCTGCGTTCATCTCTTCAACCAACATCCACGCACGTTTGTAACTCATGGACATCGCACGTCCTGCTGCAGAAATCGATCCAGTTTCCCGGATCAATTCCAGCAGATCGGCCTTGCCCGGCCC
>JAGREZ010000509.1:0-2002 GCA_020446285.1 Geminicoccaceae bacterium | reverse complement strand
GGCTCGGTCATGGTTCCAGGTATGTCAAATCAGGGATACTGCTAGCCCATCCTGTGAATGTGAGGATGGGAAATGGGCTGGCGGATATAACCTGAAAGTCTGAATTACCGCAAGAAACGGGTGTTGAAGCCGATCTCGAACGCCCGCCATGACCGACGATAACGTTTTGCCTTTCAAGTTGCCAGCGGTTTGCCACAAGAAGGTTCGTGCCGCTTTCGATGGCTAACGGATCAGTTCGGATGGTGGCGTGCTGATCCGCAAGTATGCTTATAATCTCAAAGAGGACTCAGCCGAGGCGCCCTTCCATACGTCCGACCTGATCCTCGTCCATGCCGAGATGGTGACCGATCTCGTGGGTAAGGACGTCAAAGACGACATGTTCGAGCGGACAGGCGCGCTCGCACCATTCGAACAGGATGGGCATCCGGTAGAGAAAGATCATCTCCGGTTCGACCGGTGCCAGCATGGCGTGACGTTCACCGATGGGTGTGGCCCGGTAGAGACCCGTGAGCTCCAGCGCGTCAGTGATACCCGTTTCGTCGAGCACATGGTCATCGGGCCAGTCCACCACCGTGACCGGCACGTCACCGACGAGGTCGCGGATCTCGCCCGGCAGGGAGGCCAGAATCGCCTGACCCATGGCGGCGATCTGGTCAATGGTCGGTGGCAACATGCCGCTCTTCATGCCTCACCGTCCCAATCGGCGATACGCGAGAAGGGCAACGTCTCGGCGGAAAGACCGAGCCAAGCGAGGCCCTTGCGGAAATGACCGGGAGGGTCGGCCGTGATCGAAATCGGAGGACGGCCGATACGCGGCAGCTGTATTTCGCGCGCATGCAGCATCAGTCCCGAAGGTGCGGTCGTCGGCGACTCGGCGCCATATTTGAAATCCCCGAGAATGGGCGTGCCGACGGCCTGCATGTGCGCGCGAAGCTGGTGGGTCCGGCCTGTGAGCGGCATGAGCCCGACCCAGGAACCGACCTTTCCCGAGCGGGCGATGACCCGAAAATCGGTTCTTGCACGACGCGCGTCGACGGCCTCGGAGCTCATCCGCTCGCGCCCGGGCGGTCCGGACTTGCCGAGACGAAGGTCGATCAACCCCTCATTGCGTTCAGGCTTCCCGAGCACGATCGCCCAGTAGAGCTTCCGCACCTCATGCCCCTGAAAGGCATGCATCAGCTCGCGGGCAACGGCCGCATTGCGGGCAAGTACGAGGACACCGCTCGTATCACGATCGAGACGGTGGACAAGACGCGGTCGTTCGCCCTTTTTCGCGAGTCCGCCGAGCATGCCGTCGACATGACGGACGGTTTTCGAGCCGCCCTGCACGGCAAGGCCGGCAGGCTTGTCCAGTACGATCACATCCTCGTCTTCGTGGATGACGAGTGAGCGGATGAACATGCGGTCGCGCTCATCGGCAACCGGCCTGTCGCGCACGGGTGCAACCGCCAGCGGAGGAATGCGCACGCTCTGGCCCTCGCTGACCCGGTCACCCGCCTTCACCCGCTTGCCATCGAGGCGAAACTGGCCCGTGCGCATGAGTTTCTGCAACTGGACATGATTCAGACCGGGAAATCGCTTCTTCACCCAGCGGTCGAAACGCTGATCGCCCTCGCCCCGCGCAATCTCCACGGTCTGCACGCCACTCATGACGATTTTCTCACCCGAAGTTCGCCGAGTTCTTCCAGGCGCTCCTTGAGTGACGCTTCAAATCCTTCTTCGGTCGGCAGATAGTAACGTTCGCGTTGCATGTCGTTCGGGAAATAGTTCTGGCCGGAAAACCGGTCGGGCTCGTCATGATCATAGCGATAGCCCTTGCCGTAGCCGATCTCCTTCATGAGCCTCGTCGGTGCATTGAGGATATGGTCGGGCGGCATGAGCGAGCCGTTTTCCTTCGCGGAGGCCATGGCGTGCTTCATGGCCATATAGACCGCGTTCGACTTGGGAGCGAGGGCGAGTTCAACGACACATTGACCGAGCATCAGTTCTCCCTCCGGCGATC
>JAGREZ010000508.1 GCA_020446285.1 Geminicoccaceae bacterium | reverse complement strand
CATGCCGACCAGGTGAATAGTTACGTCTAATCTTGTCAGGCATTACAACCTTCCTTGCGGGACTCCGCTTCAATCTCGTGCAGAAGCTGTTCGAGTGCGTCCATACGATCCGAAATTAGTCGGTTTCATTCTGCCACTTCAGTCGGCTGAGTACCAGCTTCAATGTGATTGTCGAGTGAGGTCTCAAGTTGTCCCAAAAGTGTCACGGCTGACTGGATCGCTCTCATCTGCTCATTGTTCAAGCGTATGAATCCATGTTTCAGACGCACCAAATCACTGCGTAGCGCTCCGTAACGATCAGGCAGTGGCCCCCAATCGTTTCGCCGATGTGCCTGTTTCACGGCTTCCAAGCGTTCGAGAACACTTTTCAGGTTTGTGGCAGCGTAGAATGTCTGTAGCTGTGTTCTCGCCTGTTCGGCAATGTGGGCAGCGTTTTCAGCAGCTCTTTTCGAGCGCAAGCTGCTCCATATAGCGCCGATGAACCCTATAATCGAGATGAATAGCCCGGCGATGCTGGCGATATCACCTAACAAATACGTATCAATGATTTCTAGTATCGGTTGCATAGGGAGCATATTGGTTGAAATGCCATGAAAAAGCTATTTCAGATTGAAATCTGGCCCATCCCGATCACCAGACCGTCATGGGCCGGGGCGACGCCATCGGGGAGGCGTGACGACCAGTCATTGTAGTCGACCTCGTGGTTCATGTGGGTGAGCCAGGCACGTTCGGGACGCAGGCGGTCGATCCATGAAAGGGTGCGGGCGAGATGGGCGTGGCTCGGATGCGGGCGTTCGCGCAGGGCATCGACGATCCAGTAGCGGGTGCCGGCGAGAATGGCGAAGGCGTTCTCGTCGAGGCCGTCCGTGTCTGTCGAGTAGGCGAAATCGCCGATGCGGAAGCCGTAGCTCTGCCCGCGGCCATGTTTTTGCAGCATGGGAACGATTTTCAGCGCGCCGATGGAGAATGGCCCGTCGAAGGTGTGTTCGGTCAGCTCGGGTCGCCAGAAGCCTCCGTCATCATGTCGTCCGCCGAGAAAGGCGTAGGGGAAACGGTCCTTGATCCGCTGCAGGACCTCCGCCGCCCCCCATGTCGGGATCGGTGCCTTGATGATGTTGTTGATCTGGCGAAGGTCGTCGAGTCCGTGAATGTGATCGGCATGGGCGTGGGTGTAGACGAGTGCCGTGATCGCGCCGATCCCGGCCGAAAGGCACTGGTCGCGCAGATCGGGGCCTGTGTCGAACAGCACGGTTTCGCCGGCGGCCTCGACGAGGATGCTGCAGCGGCGGCGCCTGTTCTTCGGATCGTTCGAGGTGCAGATCGCGCAGGTGCAACCGATCTGCGGCACACCGGAACTGGTCCCGCAACCGAGAATGGTGACTTTCATGCGGGCCGATCCGCCTTCGTGAAGAGATTGAAGAAATTGTCGGTGGTCGTGCTCGCGACATCGGCGACACCGCAGCCCCACACCTCCGCGAGCTTGCCCGCGACATGGGCCACGAAGGCCGGTTCGTTGCGTTTCCCGCGTCTGGGGACGGGTGCAAGATAGGGACTGTCCGTTTCGAGAATGATCCGCTCCCGCGGCATGCGCGCGACGGTTTCGCGCAGTTCGGTGGATTTGTTGAAGGTGAGAATGCCGCCGACGCCGAGATGAAAACCGAGCTCCACCGCCCTCTCGCCGAGCCACGGGCTGGAGCTGTAACAATGGATGACGCAGGCGAACGGGCCTTTCGCCAGTCCCTCCTCGAGAATGCGGATCGTGTCCTCCTCGGCGTCGCGGGTATGGACGATGAGGGGCAGGCCGGTCGCCTGCGCCGCCTCGATATGGGCGCGGAAACCTGCCGCCTGCGCATCTCTCGGGCTCTTGTCGTAGAAATAGTCGAGTCCCGCCTCACCAATGCCGATGACCTCGGGATGGCGGGCATTCTCGATCAGTGGTTGCGGTCCGGACGGGCCTTCCTCACCCGATTGATGTGGATGCACGCCGGTGGCGCACCAGACGCCTTCATGACGCCCGGCCAGTTCTAGCACCTTCGGGAAGGTCGACAGGCGTGTGCTGATCGTCAGCATTCCGCGAACGCCGGCCTCGCGCGCGCGGGCGATGACATCCGCCTCTTCCGCGAGAAGTTCGGGGAAGTCGAGATGACAATGCGAATCGACAAGCATGGGTGGGAATCGCTCCGGGCGTGGGGTCGCCAAGGTTTTTCAGCACCCTGCTAGCGGTTTGCGGGTGCCGATGGCAAGGGGGCGGGCAGGGTTAACCGCAAGTCACCATGAAGTGTGGTCATCGGACGGAACGCTCCCCGCATCGGCCACCGGGCAGGTAAATGCTTCCGGGCCTCAAGGATCGTCGGGAGAATAACGCCATGTCGGACAGGTTCGGGAAGAGACGACGTCATCGCAATCTCGGGAACGGCGTTTCGGCAATCGCTCTTGTTCTTCTCGCCGGCTGCGGCGGTGGCGCGTCGGGAGGCGGCGAAACGTTGCGCTCGCCCGGCGAACTGACCGAAAGTCCTGTCTCACCACCCTCCATCATCGATCCGCCCGTCGAGGAATCCGCACCGACCGCCCGACAATTGCGCGATGAGCTTGCGGCAAGCCGGACCATTCTCGCCGTTGGCGGCGATGCGGCGCTGGCTGCGGGCGCCACCGGCGAGGGCAGTGTGGTCGCACTCATCGATACCGGTGTTTCCGACATCGATGCCGACGATTCCCTGAGCGATCCCACCGATTTCAACGATCGCCTGCATTCCGCGAGCGCCTCCTTCGCCGGCGGCGAACAGGTCGCCGGCGGCGGACGCGGCCGGCTCAGCCACGGTAACAGGGTGGCCTCGCTGATCGCGTCGGCGCGTGACGGACGGGGAACGGTGGGGATCGCTCCGGATGTCCGGCTGATGGCCCTCGATGCCGACGGAAGCTGCGGCGATCTCTGTTTCCGTGCCGACGACAGCGCGGCCGCCCTGCGCCATGCCGCGAACAATGGTGCGGATGTGGTCAATATGAGCTTCGGTGGCGATCAGCCGGTCTCCTTTCCGCTGGATGCGCTCGTCGCCGCGGCGAACATGGATGTCATCATGGTCGCGGCCGCAGGGAACAATCCCGGAAGCATGATCTATCCCGCGGCCCATGCCGGCAATTCCCGGCTTGGCGGCCACCTCATCGCCGTCGGTTCCGTCGGCGCGGATCTGTCGCTCTCCGATTTCTCGGCAACGCCGGACACGCCCGGGCAGGCCGAGTTCTTCATCGTCGCTCCGGGTGAATGGGTCAATGCGGCCAACGCCACCGGCGCGGTCACGATCGAGAGCGGAACGAGTTTCAGCGCGCCCCTGGTCAGCGGGGCGGCGGCCGTGCTCAAGGCGCGCTTTCCCTGGCTCGGCGGTGCGGAGATCGTCGACCTGCTTCTTTCATCCGCCCGCGATCTCGGCGAGAGCGGCACCGATCTGGTCTATGGCCGTGGACTGCTCGATCTGGAAGCGGCCCTTCGCCCGAGCGGCGCGCTGGCGATACCGACCGCTGGCGGTGGTGGCGGCGAATGGCGCGAAGCGAGCGTCCTCAGTCTCGGTCCCGCATTCGGCGATGCGCTTTCGGGCAGCGGGGTGATCGCCTCGGCGCTGGCGGTGGATGGGCTCGGCCGGGCTTACGCCGCCGGGTTGCAACAGGGCATGCGCCCGCACAATGCAGGCGATTTCCTCGAAAGCCGGCTTGGTGCGAGCGATGTTCTCGACCGCTCCGGCGACAGCGAAAGGGGTCGCGCGGCGCTCATGGGTGGCGGGCTGAGCTGGAGCGCAACCCCGAACGGACGAGGCACGGCTTTCGCCGACTGGCGCGACGAGACGGCAGCAGGCACGACCGATGGCCGCTTCGGCTGGGCGACGGGTGAAGCGGGCGAGGCGGGCCGTTTCAGCTTCGGTTTCAACATGCCGGCCGCATCCGCCTGGACCGCCGGCGCGGATGAGGATGCCGGGCTCTTCCTGACACACTCGGCGATGGCCCAGCCCGCCGGCGATCTCGCCGGAGACGGCGAGCAGATCGCCTTCAGCGGCGATCATGTCGATATGGTTCTGCATGCCGGCGATGCGCGTCAGGGCGATGGCAGCAGCTACATGATCGGCACGCGCCTTCGGGGTGCTGGCGGGTTTGCCATCACGCACAGCCTCGTCGCGGAAGAGGGAGCGGCTCTCGGCAGCGATGGCGGCGGCGCCTTCGCCGGTCTGGCCGACAGCGCGACCACCCAGCTTTTCGGCCTGTCGTTCGAGCGTCCGGCGGGGGCATGGTCGCTGCGTCTCGACACGACGCTCGGGCGCAGCGAGATCGGCGGCGGTGGCGCCCATTTCGGCGACTGGTCGACAGTCTGGTCGACAGCGTTCGCCGCCAGCGCCAGCCGGCGCGACTGGCTTGTCGAGGGCGACCGTTTCGGCATGGCTTTCGGCCAGCCGCTGCGGGTCGAAGAGGGCAGCGTCCATGCCGAACTGCCGACGAGTCAGGACGCCGACGGTTCGCTCGGCTTCACCTCGACACGGCTGGATGCGACACCGAGCGGCCGCGAGCTCAGGCTGGAATTCGCCTATGACCGCCCGCTCGGCGACAACGCCTCCATCCAGCCTTGGCTGATGCTGCGGCATGAGCCGGATCATGTGGCGGATGCCGATGACGAGGCGCTCGCGGGCGTGCGTGTGCGCCTGGACTGGTAGTCCGGCGGAGCGGAAGCCGGACGGTTCACGGGGCGGGTTCGCAATATCTTGATGATTGAATACCTTCGGATTTATTCTCCTATGTGGCGAGAGCGGAAGAGCGAAGCGACGACTGCGACCGACCGGGAGCGCAGCCTGCNNNCTGAACGCAAGGGCAAATACCCCGCCGCAGCGGGGTATTATATCTGTCAGGCTCCGGCTTCGGGCTCTACATAGCGTGGGAATACGCCCGCCGGCTTCGGCAAGGTGGTTCCGGGTGCAAGCCGTCCGCTTTCGCCCAATGCGGTGAAATCGCGCCGTTCGACGTTCAGGAGATCGAGGATCTTTTCCGATGATCCCGGCATGAACGGCTGTGTGAGGATCGCCAGATGGCGAATGGTCTCGGCCAGCGCATAGAGCACGGTCGCCATGCGTTCGGGATCCGTCTTGCGCAATGCCCAGGGGGCCATGCTGTCGACATAGCGATTGGCGTCGGCAATGACCCGCCAGATGCTCTCCAGCGCCTGATGCGATGCCTGCCGTTCCATCTGCGCCCGTACCGTGTCGATGAGGTTTTCGGCGGTGCCCAGAAGCTCGCGGTCATCCGCCGTGAGTTCACCCGGTTGCGGCACGGCACCGCCACAGTTCTTGCCGATCATCGACAGGACGCGCTGGCAGAGATTGCCGTAGTCGTTGGCGAGATCGCTGTTCATCCGGCGGACCATCGCCGCATGGCTGAAATCGCCATCATTGCCGAACGGCACCTCGCGCAGGAGGAAATAGCGCATCTGGTCGAGACCGTAGCGGTCGATCAGCTCGTAGGGGTCGATGACATTGCCGAGCGATTTGGAGATCTTCTGTCCTTCGTTGGTCCACCAGCCATGCGCATGGATGCGCCTCGGCGGCTCGATCCCCGCGGCCATGAGGAAGGCCGGCCAGTAGACCGCGTGAAAGCGCAGGATATCCTTGCCGACGACATGGACATCCGCGGGCCAGAAGGTCCTGAAGAGCTCCGATTGCTCGTCGGGGAAACCCACGGCCGACATGTAATTGGTGAGCGCGTCCAGCCAGACATACATGACGTGATCGTCATCGCCCGGCACCGGCACGCCCCATTTAAAGGTGGTGCGCGAGACGGAGAGATCCTGCAACCCGCCCCTGACGAAGCTGATGACCTCGTTGCGCCGGCTTTCCGGCAGGATGCAGTCGGGGTTGGCATCGTACCAGTCGAGCAGCCGGTCCTGCCAGGCCGACAGGCGGAAGAAATAGGACGGTTCCTCCACCCATTCGACCGGCGCGCCGGAGGGTGCCTTGCCATCCCTGATCTCGCTCTCGGCATAGAATGCCTCGTCGCGCACCGCATACCAGCCGGCATAGGATCCAAGATAGATCTCGCCGGCATCGACGAGGCGCCGCCACAGCTCCTGCACCGAACGCTTGTGGCGTTCCTCGGTGGTGCGGATGAAGTCGTCGTTGGAAAAGCCCATCGCCGCGACGAGATCGCGAAAACGCTGGCTCACCTCGTCGGTGAAGGATTGCGGGTCCATGCCCCGGGCTTCCGCCGCCTTGTCCACCTTCTGCCCGTGCTCGTCGGTACCGGTGAGAAAATGCACGCGCTGGCCATCGAGCCGCATGAAGCGGGCCACGGCGTCGCAGGCCAGCGTCGTATAGGCGTGGCCGATATGCGGGCTGTCATTCACATAATAGATGGGCGTGGTGATGTAGAAGGCGCCGGGGGCGGACACGCGATGTGCTCCAGAACTTCAGATCGGGGACAGTCGGTTCGGCGTCGCGCTTCCATTCACCAGGTCGATGGCCGCCAGCATCAGTTCCTGTCGGGCATCGTTGTTGAGCAGTTCCACGCGATTCGAAAGGCTCGAGAGCTTGTCCCACAGCGATGCCCAATGATCAAGCGGCCCGCCTTCGGCGATCGCCGAAAGACGTTCGCTCTCGCGGTCGACGAGTGGCGCGCCGGTGGATACGCCGCTGGCGGAAAGGCACAAACGGTGCAGTGTCTGGCGCAGGAGATCGCCGGCAAGATGGATGTCGCCGCGATCGAGCATGCCGGCGAGAATGTCGAAGATGGCGCGGGTGCTAAGGGTCGGGTCGAGGCGCGCGTGCGGTTGCGGCGATGCCGCGTCCGGCGGTTGCGGGGATGCCGCTTCGAGGAGTGCCGCATAGGCTTCGAGAAAGCCAGTTCCGGCGAGTTTGAGTGCGCGGCCGGGCGACCCTTCGGCGAGGCGTGCGAGGGCGTCGATCTCTCCGGCCGGGCGGTCATCGAGCCAGGGAGTGATGATCCGTGCGGTCGTGGCGGTATCCGGCGGGCGCAGCGTCATCTGCGCGCAGCGCGAGCGGATCGTTGCCAGCACCGCGCCGGGCCGGTGACAGACGAGGAGGAGAACGGTCGATGGCGGCGGTTCCTCAAGCAGCTTGAGAAAGCTGTTGGCGGCGTTGACGTTGAGGATATCGACGGCATCGACGATGATGACCCGGCCGCGCGTGCCGGACGCGGTTTCGTGCATCCGTTCGATGGTCTCGCGGACGGTCTCGATGACGATATGGTTCTGCAACTTCCCCGTGCGCGGATGCGGGCGCCGCGAGAGGACATGAAGGTCGGGTTCCGACCCGTGGGCGATGCGCCGGAAGACCGGAGAGTCCGGATCGTCGGCATTCTCGTCCGGTCCGGCGAGGAGGTGGCGGGCGAGGCGGTAGGCGAGCGTCGCCTTGCCGATCCCGCGCGGCCCCTGCAACAGCCAGGCATGCGGCAGCCGGCCGCTCTTCCGCGCCCGCTCGAACGCGGCGAACGCGTTGTCATGGCCGGCGCAGTGCGGGTTTTCGCGCGGATGCGGAAAGGGGCGATCGCTCACCGGATCGTCTCCAGTGTCGCCTCGATCTGCCGGCTCACCTCGTCGACGCCGACGCTTGCATCGATGATCGCAAAACGACGGGGTTCGCGTGCCGCGAGTTCGCGAAACCCCTGTCTGACCGCTTCGTGAAAGCTGCGATCCTTCGCCTCGAACCGGCCGCCGCCGCCTTCATTCCCGCGGCGGGCGAGCCCGGTTTCGACAGGCAGGTCGAAGATGAGGGTGAGGTCGGGGAGGACGCCGTCGAGCAGGGGTTCGTGCAGCCGGTCGACGGTTTCGAGACCGAGGCCGCCGGCCAGTCCCTGATAAACCCGGCTGGAATCGTGGAAACGGTCGCTGACGACCCACTCGCCCCGGGCAAGCGATGGTCTGATGACCCGCTCGATGTGATCGCTTCTCGCCGCCATCATCAACAGGAGTTCGGTCATCGGATCCCAGCGGTCGACCCTGCCGCCGGTCACGAGCGTGCGTATCTCCTCGGCACCCGGCGTGCCGCCGGGTTCGCGCGTGGCCCTGACGCTCTGGCCGGCCCTGCCCAGATAGTCGACGAGCCGGCGCAGCTGTGTCGTCTTGCCGGCGCCTTCGCCTCCCTCGAGCGTGATGAAGCGGCCGCGCCCGGCATGGTCCGTCACGCTCAGTCCTGACCCCAGATCAGATAGTTCAGGGCGCCGGTCATCCGTCCGACGATGCCCGCGCGCGGCACATCGATGGCGGCCACCAGCGGAACCGTGGTCGCGGGCTTGCCGTCGAGCGTGATCTCGACCTCGCCGAGTTGCTGCCCGGCACTCACCGGAGCGGCAATCGGCCCCTCATATTTCACCTTTGCCTTCAGTCCGGGGCGTTCGGAACGTTCGAGGGTGATGCCGATGATGTCGCGGCCGATGAGCGGCACGGTCGCTTCCTCGCCATGCCAGACCGGCACCTCGACCACCGTCTCGCCCTTCTCGTAGATCCGGTATTCCTGAAAGTTGCGGAAACCGTATTCGAGCAGCCGTTCGGATTCACTGCGCCGCTTTGCCGGGTTCTCGGTGCCGGCGACGACAAGGATGAGCCTCCTGTCGTCACGCTCGGCGGAAGCGACGAGACCATAGCCCGCCTCGCTGGTATAGCCGGTCTTCATGCCGTCCACGCCCGGAACATCGGCACGCAGCAACGGATTGCGGTTCGTCTGGTTGATGCCGTTGAACTCGAATTCGCGGATCGAATAGAGCTCGTAGAATTCGGGATACTGGTCGATGATGATGTAGGCGATGCGGGCGAGATCGCGCACGCTCATGACATGGTTCTCGTCGGGCCAGCCGGTCACGTTCGCGAAATGACTGCCGGTGAGACCGAGATCGCGCGCGCGCTCGTTCATCCGGTCGACGAACGCCTGTTCGCTGCCGGCAAGCGCCTCGGCCAGAACGATGCAGGCATCGTTGCCCGACTGGACGATGACGCCGCGAAGAAGGTCGGCGACGCTCACCCGCGTATTCACCTCGACGAACATGCGCGAACCGCCCATGCGCCATGCCTTCTCGCTCACGGGCAGGGTCTGGTCGAGCGACAGCCTTCCGCTCCTGAGCTCCTCGAAGACGATGAGCGCCGTCATCAGCTTGCTCATCGACGCCGGCGGAACGGGGGTGTCGGGGTCCTTCGCGAACAGCACCTTGTCGTTGCGGTAATCGACGAGGATCGCCGCGCGCGCCTCGATGTCGAACGCCCGCGCCGGATTCCACAAGGGCGGCACCAGCAGGACGAGCGCAAGAGCCAGGCAACGTATCATGGGCTTCTCCGAAACTCGGGGACATCCATCGAACGGGTTCAACAGCGTGTTAACCGATCGGGTGAGGTGTCAGCAACTGACCACAAAGGCCTGATCGTAACCGAGCCTGCGCAGATCCGCCACGAGATCGAAGGCGCGCGTGCGCGATCCGAGCGGTCCGACGCGCAGCCGGTAGAGCAGCGTCGATATTCCGTCAATCTGCTCGATCCGGACATCGCCATGACGGCGCAGGCTCCGCGATGCCTCGTCCGCGCGGGTGGCGTCACTGAAAGCGGCGACCTGGACGAAGTGGGAGGCGGGCGTGCAGGCGACCGCCGCCGCCGGCAGGGCGGGGCCGGAGCGGTCGGCGTTCGGCACCGGATCGGCAAGATCGGAGGGCAGCAGGTCGTTCACGGCCGTAGCCTCGCCGCCAGCCCGGGGCGAGATGTCCGCGACCCGGAGCGCTGCGGCGCGTTCGCTCCGGCGGGCGGATGCGGTGCTCGCGGTCGCGGCGGCTGTGCGCACGGCCGGTCGTGGCGGACTGCCGGCGGCGGAGGCGAGTTCGAGGAAACGCACGCGCACCCTTGCAAGCCCCTGTTCATGAAATCCGAGCTCGATCGCGGCGGCCTCGGAAAGGTCGATCAGGCGGTCGCCGACGAAGGGGCCGCGATCGTTGAGACGCACGACGAGCTTGCGGCCGTTCTCGAGATTGGTCACCTCGACGAGGCTCGGCAGCGGCAGGGTGGTGTGCGCCGCGCTCACGAGCCCCTTGTCGAAAGTCTCGCCATTGGCCGTTGACCTGCCCTGGAAATAGTCACCGTACCAGGATGCAATTCCCGTCCGGTCATAGGTCGGGTCGAATTCCGGGCGGTAGGTGCGGCCGTTGATCGTATAGGGACGGCCGAGCTTGTAGTGACCGCCGCCATCCGACGGCAGCCGCGGCGGGTCACTGCCACAACCGGCGACGGCAAGAAGCATGGCGACCGCCGCCATTCGCCGCATCGTCGATGCAGGCTGCATCAGCCGCCGCTCGCGAGCGCGTCGGCGAGCAGGCCGACACTGGTGGCGAAATAGCTCGAACGGTTCCAGCGCATGATGACCCGGTAGTTGCCGTAGACGAGATAGGCCGGTCCCTTGCCTTCGTCCATGACGACGAGCGAGGCGTCGATATCCGCGTATGGCAGTGGTCCGCCATCGGCACGGCGAACGCCGAGTTCGGCAAAGCGGCCGAGCGGCGCCTTCTGATCGAGGCCGCGCATGGATGCCGGAACGCCGGCGACATTCCCGACCTCGCGTCCCCAGATATAGCGCCGGTCCCAGCCTATTCTGGAAAGATAGTTGGCCATCGAGCCGAACACGTCCGGAAGGCTCGTCCAGATGTCCCGTCGCCCGTCGCCATCGGCATCGACGGCATAACCGGCGAAGGTCGAGGGCATGAATTGCGACTGACCCATGGCGCCTGCCCAGGAGCCGAACATGTTGCCCCGGTCGACATCGCCCTGGTCGAGGATCCTGAGTGCGGAAATCAGCTCCCTGGTGAACAGTTCCTCGCGTCGGCCGTCATAGGCAAGCGTGGCGAGAGCGTCGATCACCGGAAAGCGGCCCTTGAACTCGCCGTAGCTCGATTCGATTCCCCAAAGCGCCACGATCACTTCCGCCGGCACGCCGAACCGCCGTTCGGTCTCGGCGAGGATGGCCGCATGCTTGCGCAGCAGTTCGCGGCCCCTCTTGATGCGGTGGGTCGAGATCACCCGGTCGCGATACTCGACAAAGGTCATGCGACCCTCGGGCTGCTTGCGATCGAGCTCGATGATGCGCTCGATCGGTTCGACGCCGGCAAAGGCCGAGCTGAGCGTCGTCTCGGAGATTCCCTCGCGCATCGCGCGATCGCGGAAACCGTCGAGCCAGTTGGAGAAGTTCGTCTGCGCCGAAGCCGTCTGAACGCCCAGGGCAAGGGTCAGGAGTGTGGCGGCCGGTCCGGGCAGCCTGAATCCAGGAGCCATTCTGTTCACCCAGGTGGATGGTTGAGCATGAGGACAACCATAGCGTGCAACGTCGGGTTGCAGAAGACCCCGAACGCCGATCGGCGGGCCGGATCGATGCAACTTGGTCCAGGTGCTGCATCTCTGCCGCGCTTCACGGGTCGGCGCCGGATGCGGGGAGAATCATCCAAAGGTTGAAATGCGAAACTTGATGACGACATGGTGACGGGATACCTTGCCGATGATAGGTGTTTCGTCCGATTGACCGGGCAACATGCAGAACGCCAGACTGACGGTCCGGCCTCTGCCAGCAGGGTGCCGGTCGATGATGAGCCTGTCAGCCATAACGACATATCGGGAGCCCGGAGATGGACAAACCGTTGCAGGTGACCTTTCACAATCTCGAGCACAGCGACGCCGTGGAGGAGGAGGTGCGCGCGCGCATGGGCAAGCTGAACGAGCTTTGTGACAGGATTACATCTGGACGGGTGGTCATCGACAGTCCGCACCGGACGCAGGAGCGGGCGCGTTCGTTCACCGTGCGTATCGAGATCGGATTGCCCAGGAGCGAGATCGTCGTCTCGCGTGATCCCGTGCCAGACATCCAGCAGGCTGTCGCGGGTGCATTCGACGTCGCGAAGAAGCGCCTTCGCGACTATGTCGAACGTCACAATCGCTCTTCCTGATCCCGCAGGGCCGCAGGGCGGACGGAGGAACCGCGAGCGCCCCGCGATCGCTCAGAGCAGGTTCTCGATGGCGCCGAGCAGGCTCGCGCGGTCGATCGGCTTGGTGATGTAGCCGTTCATGCCCGCCTCGTAGCAGGGCGCATCGTCGCCGCGCATGGCGTTGGCGGTAATGGCGATGATCGGCACGCTGGCCCTTGATGCGTCCTCGAGTTCGCGGATCCTTCGGGTTGCGTCGAGGCCGTTCATGACCGGCATCTGGATGTCCATCAGTACCAGGTCGAACCGCTCCGCCGTCACCTTGCGCACGGCCTCCTCGCCATTGGCGGCGAGTTCGACCGTATGTCCCGAGCGTTGCAGCATGATGGTGGCGAGCTTGCAGTTCACCGGATTGTCATCGGCAACGAGAATGCGCAGCGGCTTGCGCTTGTGGTCGGCGATGGAATGGATGGTCAGGAGACCGCCATCGGCCTGCCCGGCGCGAAGCTGCTGCAGCCCGTCGAGAAGCGTGCTGGCGGTAAGCGGCTTGGGCAGGTAGGCGTCGAAGCCGGCCTCGCGCGCGCGCTGGGCATCGCCGCGCATGCCCGATGCGACGAGCAGCACGAGGCGGCTCTGCTCCATGCCGGGGATGGCGCGGATCCGCTTGCCGATGTCATGATCGTCGCCTTCCTCGATGGAGCGGTCGACGATGACGAATTCGAACGGCTCGCCACGGTCGGCGGCATCCTGGACGGCGCTCAGCGCATCGGCCTCGCTGGTGGCGCCACGCGCGTGCATGTTCCACATTCCGGCAAGGTCAACGATATTGTTGCGGCTACGTTCCTGTGCATCGGCAACGAGAAGGGCGGCGCCGGCGAGATCTGCGCGTGGCATCGATACGGCATCCTCGCCCGATGCGCTGGCGAGGCGCACGGTGAGATCGAACCGGCTGCCATGCCTGCCGTCGCTGCAGACCCCGATATCGCCGCCCATTGCGCGGGCGAGACGCTGCGCGATCATCAGTCCGAGACCGCTGCCGCCATAGACACGGGGGATACCGGCATCGGCCTGGGCAAAGGCCGAGAACAGGCGCTCCTGCACATGTTCGGGAATGCCGGCGCCGGTGTCGCTGACCGACAGGGCAAGCAGGTGACCCGTCCCGTCGGCTGGCGGGACGGCACGCGCGCGGATCACGACCTCGCCCTCGCTGGTGAACTTGATGGCATTGCCGGCGAGATTGACGAGCATCTGCCGGAGGCGTCCGGGATCGCCGCGCAGGACTGTTGGCAGGGTATCGTCGAGTTCGATACGAAAGGCGATGCCCTTGCGTGTCGCGCGGCTTTCGAGAAGCGCGCCGAGACGCGTGAAGAAGGGGTGAAGGGCGAAATCGACTTCCGCGATCTCCATGCTGCCGGCGTCGATGCGCGACAGGTCGAGAATGTCGTTGATGATGGAAATGAGCGCTTCGGCGGAATCGACCACGGCCTCGACATAGCCGCGCTGCT
>JAGREZ010000507.1 GCA_020446285.1 Geminicoccaceae bacterium | reverse complement strand
TCGCCGCGGTCGCGGAAATGTTCGGCGATCGTGGTGGCGACCTGGCCGGCCTTGACCCGTTCCAGCGGCGCGCGGTCGGCGGTGGCGCAAACGAGAACCGAACGTTGCACGCCATGGTCGCCCAGCTGAAGTTCGACAAATTCGCGAACTTCCCGGCCGCGCTCGCCGATCAGTGCGACGACCACGATGTCGGCGCGGCTCTCCTTGACGATGGATGCCATGAGCGAGGATTTGCCGGTTCCGGCACTGCCGAAAATGCCGAGCCTCTGACCTTCGCCGCAGGTCAGGAAGGCGTCAATGGCATGCACACCGACGGGAAGGGGTCGCTCGATCATCCGGCGCGACATCAGGTCAGGCATGGCATTGCGCAGCGGAGCGGATTCGCCCGGATCCAGAGGCCTTCCGTCGATGGGCTGGCCGAGCGCGTCGAGGACACGACCGATGACCCGGTCACCGACCGGGATGTGAATATCCACCGTTCCGCGCACGACTTCCGTTGCCGTGCTCAGACCCTGCGTATCGCCGATGGCCGAAAGGAGCGCCTCGCTTCCGTTGATGCCGATCACTTCGGCGATCACCTGTCCGCCCCTGCCGTTCCCGCCGCGCAGGACGCAAAGCTCGCCGATCCGTGCATCCTCGAGCCGGGCATGGATCAGCGGGCCCGAGATGCGGGCGATCCGCCCGGATCGGTGGTGAATGCGACCATGCAGGATCGCCTGCGACATGGTCGCCAGCTTGTCGCGGAACCGCGCATGCAGGGCTGTCGGATCGAGCGTTGCCTGGATCACGTCCCGGTACCTCGCCCGTCGGGATCGGTCTGCCGGCCGATCTCGTGCTGCAGCGCTGCGAGCAGGTCTTCGATGGAAAGCTGGAGAAAGCCGCCTTCGGTGGCGATCCGGCATTCGGAACCTGTCAGGTCGTCGGATCCGGTGATTTCGACGTTCGCTCCCTCGAGACGTCGTTCGACGAGTTGGCGAAGCGGGGTCTTGAGGCGATGCAGGAGTGCCGGCGGCACGGAAATCGCGACCGTACGGAAGGGGCGAAGCTCGGCGAGCGAGAGATCGACCATGCGGGTGATCGCCTCCGCATCGTCCAGTTCGCCGATGATTCGCCTCGTCGCATCGATCACGAGCGACACCGCGCTGTTCTCAAGCTCCGCGAGCATGGCAAGGGCCGCCTCGCGCTGCCGCAGCACTTCCTCGAGAATGACGCGGCGTCCCTCGGCGAGGCCGGCTGCATAGCCTTCCTGCCAGCGCCGGGTGCGAATGCGTTCGGCGTCCTCGACGATCTCGCGGGCATGACTGTCGATCGCCGCCGCATACCGGTCGAGCGAGTGCAAACGCTCGGCAACATCGGCCCTGAGCACCTTGCGCGAGAGAATGGCGCGTGGCCATTCGCCGTTTCCGGATGCCTGATCAGCCATCCGCCATGACCTCGCAATCGACGATGTGACGCGCGCGCGCTGCCTCATCGACAGAAAGCCGCGGGCGCCGGGCAGCAAGCGGAGGAAGGCGCAGGCACAGCTGATCCGCTCCCCGTGCCGTATGCGCGGCGATCCAGTGGCGCAGACAGAAATTGCCATCGGCGGCGAGCATGTCGGGATCGATCCCGCCGGTTTCCCCGTCCGCAGGTATGCGACCGGCGGGAGCGCCTTCCGAAAGCGCGCGGCGCAGGCTGTCTTCGCCGACTTGCCCGATGATCCGATGAAGTGTCGAATGATCGATTTCCCGGGCAAGCAGGGCGCGGTTCCAGACGAGGCCGATGCGGCAGAGCACGCGCCCGAACGCCTTTTCATCGAGCGCGATCAGACGGCCGAGGGTACTGCCGGACGGCGCGGGGCGCGGGGACAGGCCGGTAGCGTCGACAAGACTGCCGAACAGGCGTGCTCTCGTCCGCCTGCCGCTCAGGAGCCAGTCGAGGAGCTGCGGGTCACGGTCGATTCCGTCCAGCGCGCATGGCCACCAGCCGGGATGAACATCGGCCGCATCGATCATGACGACGGCGGCACTGCCCCTTGTCCTTTCCATCGTCGCTGTTCCCGTGATGCTCATCGCAACTGCCTGAGTTCCTCGAGGAGATGAATCTCACCCTGGTGGCGGCGGAGTATGAGGAAGAGGATGAGACAGGCAGCAGCGAATGTGACGGCCAGAATGGCGAGACCGGCAAGAAGGGCCACGGCGATACCGTAGCTTGCCGGATCGATCCGGATACCGGCGAGGGTCGTCAGGCGCGGCATCTCGCTTCGCACGGTATCGCTTCGGGCCTGAAAGAGGGCGACGGAGACGCTGTCATACACGACCCCCTCGATGCCGTTGGCGACGAGTGTCTTGATCTCGGGAACGAGAAGGCCGAGATCGGCGTTCGCGAGATGCCGGATGAAGACGGAAGCCGACGAGGGCGTTGCCGCCTTGCGGAACGGATTGTTGTCCGGCAGGACGATATGCACCCGCGCCGAAAGAACGCCGTCGATGCGCGACAATGTGTCGGAAAGCTCCTGACTGAGGGCGAAAATGAAACGCGCGCGCTCTTCGGCCGGAGAGGAGATGAGCCCGTCGCGGCCGAACACCTGGCCCATGTCCATGAAGGGTTCCCGCGGATATCCCGCCTGCATCAGAAGGTGAACCGAGCGGGCGAAATCGTCCTTTTCGATCAGCAGGGTGATTGTGCCGTCCTTGGCAATCTCGCGATCGACATCGATACCGCTGTCGAGAAGGATTGCCGCCATCTCGTTGGCGTCGCGTTCGCCGAGCCCGGCATAGAGATCCGTCTTGCATCCCGTAAGCACCAGCAACAGGGCGAAGACGGCGGCAAGTCTCCGCAAGCGTCGGGGCGACTGCAGACATGTCATGTCCTACTGGCCGCGCAGGAGGGTATCGAGACTGCGGTTGCTCCGTCCGGCCGTGCTCGAGACGAGCTGCTCGTGGACCATGAGCCGTCCCATGTCGAGCTGGACCATCAGCATCTCGCGAATTTCATCGATGGCGGTGGCGTGCGGATCGCTGTTTCCGGCCGTTGCCGCCTCATGCGAGATGACATTGCCGTCCGATGGCGACAGCCCGGTGGTCGCAGGACCCGGCTGCAGGAGCCTGTGGGCGTCGCCGACCATGCGCCGATAGTCCTGGCGCATGCCGTCGACGGCCTGGAGAATGCGATCGCCCATGCCGGACGGATCGAGCGCCGACCGGTCGGCCCGGCCGGCACCGGCGAGTTCGCCGTGGCGGGAGACCAGTTCGCTCCAGTCCACATTCGTGGATGTTGCACCGGGAATTCCTCCCGGACGCTCCGCTGTCGAGGTCATCGCCACCGAAAGTGGCGAGACGGGCAAGATGGCCTGGCTCATCGTGATGTTCCCTTCATCCCTTTCCTGTCTCCTCCCTTGAAGCGCTCTCCGGCGGGCTGCATCGTCAGACCGCGATCGTCGCCACCGGTTGAACGGTGATTTCCGGTGTGAGTTCCTGATAGGAGAGCACGGTCATCTCGAGGCCGTTCGTATCGAACAGCGAATGCACGAAGCGGCGGACATCGAAGGCGGTCACGACCACCGGCAGGCGCGCAAGTGCGCTCGTATCGCCGATTTCCTCGCGTATGCGGTCGATGAGGCGCTGCGAGGTTTCCTGGTCGAGTGTGAGATAGCTGCCGACCGACGTGTGACGCACGGCACTGCGGACCACCTCTTCCACCTGCGAATCCAGCATCAGCACAGGCATGAGCCTCTGGGCATCGACATGGCGAAAGCAGATCTGCCGCTTGAGCGCACCGCGCACATATTCGGCGAGCAGGCCGACATCCTGTTCACGCTGGCCCCAGTCGACCAGCGCCTCGAGGATGGGCCTCATGTTGCGGATGGAGACGCCTTCGGCAACCAGCCGCTTGAGAATTTCCGATGTCTTGCGCAGCGGCACGACCTTCTGCGCTTCCTTGACCAGTTCGCCATGGCCCGGTTCGAGTGAAGCGAGAAGGTTGCGGGTCTCGTTGATGCCGACGAACTCGCTCGAATAGCGCAGGAGCGCTCTTGCGAGAAACCAGACCACGTTCGAGGTCGGGGGCATGTAGCCGATCCCGAGTTCATCCAGCCTGTCGCGTTCGCTGCTGTCGACGAGAAGGACCGCCTGGCCGGGAACCAGACCGCGCTCCCGCCTGAAGGGGATGTCGGCAATCGCGAGATGGTCTTCCTCGTCGCGGATCCAGAGACTGTGCGGATCGATCTCGCCCTCGCCGATCGGTACGTTTTCCATGAGCACCGACCATCCGCGCGCTGCCAGCCGGCGGTCATATTCGAGCGTCGCGACCGGCAGCGGGATGCCGAGTTCGTTGAAGACCTGGGTTCGCAACTGTTCGAGTTCGCGTTCGAACTGCTCCGGCTCGATGGCGTCACGCAGTTCGCTGCCGACATGCATCGAAACCGTGATGGCGGGGGGGCGCAAGGTGAGGCTCCGTTCCCCGGCAACCTCGCGTACGCCACTGATCAGGTGGGCATTGCGGCTTTCCTCATCCTGCGAATGACGCAGGTCGCGCCAGAAGAAGAGAAAGCCGGTACCGCCCAGAATGGCGCCGAGCAGCAGAAAGATCGCGGCCGGAAAGCCCGGTACGAAAGCGAAAAGGATCATCACGATTCCGGCGAGCCTCAGTGTCTTCGGCTCGGCGATCATCTGCGATGAGATATCGGCTCCGAGATTGGTGCTTTCGTCGCTGACGACACGGGTGACGATCGTGCCCGAGGTGATCGACACGAAAAGTGCGGGGATCTGCGCGATGAGGCCGTCACCAACCGTCAGAAGTGCATAGACCTGCAGTGCGGTACCGATCGACATTCCATCCTGCAACGTGCCGACCGCGACGCCACCGATGAGATTGACGGCAATGATGACCAGCCCGGCGATGGCATCGCCCTTGACGAACTTCATCGCACCGTCCATCGCGCCGTAGAGCTGGCTTTCCTTCTGCAGGTGATTGCGCCTGCGCCGCGCTTCGCCGACATCGATCACGCCGCTGCGAAGATCGCTGTCGATGCTCATCTGCTTGCCCGGCAGCGCGTCGAGGGAAAAGCGCGCGCTCACCTCGGCGATGCGTTCGGCTCCCTTCGTTATCACCACGAACTGGACGATGGTGATGATGAGAAAGACCACGAGGCCGACCACGAGATTGCCGGCGACGACGAAATTGCCGAAGGTCTCGACGATTCGCCCGGCATCGGCCTGGACGAGAATGAGGCGGGTGGTGGTGATCGAGAGTGACAGACGGAACACGGTAAGCAGCAGGATCACCGAGGGCAGGGTGGAGAAGCTCAGCGGATCGCGCAGATAGACGGCCACCATCAGCATCATGATGGTCATGCCCATATTGACGGCGATGAGCGTATCGACGACCGCTGTCGGCAGCGGCAGGATCATCATGAAGATGGCGAGGACGAGCAGACCTACCAGCAGCAGATCCTGACGCTCCGCCAGCAGAGCCAGCATCTTCGTGGCACTCTTGCGGTCGAGCCTCATGATGCGAGCGCCACGGGCATCGCCGCCGCGGTTCTTCGTGCGCGGGCGAATGCGTGAAAGATCCGCCGCGCAGGCGCCTTGCGGCCGAGCGACCAGAGGATGCGCGCATGCAGAAGGTGCACCGCATCGTCGTCGGCCAGCACACCTGCCTGCGCAACGAGAAACCGCTCGAGTACCGCCAGCGCCTCGCGGGCCTTGCCATTGAGGAAGAGGACATGCGCCAGATTGAGTTGTACGCCGCTGTCCCCGGAATCCAGTTCCTGGGCGACGAGCAGCAGGACGAGCGCGCGTCCGGTATAGCCGTTGCTGCGATACATGCAGGCGAGGCTGTTGATTACCTCGACCTGCTCGCTGAGACCGGTCTCACCCTTCGACAAGTTCACCGATCCGTGCCTGCAGCTTGAGTGTGCGCTCGATCTCGCGCCGGATGACATTCCTCGCGATCTGCGAAAGGCGGCGGGTATCCCCTTCGGCCTCGGTCTGATCGAGCTCGTTGCCGATATCACGAAGGATCGAGACGAACCGCGCCCGCTCCAGAACCGATGGGTCACGCAGTCGCGGCATGAGCCGTTCGTCGAGCGCCTGTGCCAGACCGGCGGGCGCCATGAAGGATCCGGTCCAGTCGATGGACATGTCGTTGCCGGGCGACACATGGTCGCCGGGCGGCGCATGGAAGCGCCTGAGATGGGTTCTTTCCGCCGGATTGGTGCGATTGTCGGTGCTCAGACTCTCGATCGCGTGATCCAGCCTGTGCCCGACGACGGTACGGTTTTCGATCTTGCCGGTCGTCATTGGTTTTTTCTCGTCCTGGCAAAACTGATTGTGGTTTTTCGGTCAAGCCGCACTGGTTGCGGCTTCTGCTTTCAGAAGTTCACGGTACGGACTTCTCCCTGTCGAAAGATGGCTATTCCGCTTTCCGAGATGGTTTCGAGAATCCAGCCATCTCCGATTTCTTCTCCCGGGCGGACATGTCGCTTGCCGTTCATGACCAGGCGTGGATCATCGTCGAGAATGATCGCCTGCAGCCTGTCGAGCGGATCGTTCTCCCGTGCACCGGAGATATCGAGGCGAAGGCGCCGGTACATGCCATATCGACGCTCGTACCACTCGAGCAGTTCGCCGATCCGGTCCTGCTGCATTCTCGCCACCGAGCCGGCAAGCGATAGCTCGCCCTCGACGCGCTGCACGGACAGCTCATCCGCAAGCTCGAGTTCCGCGAGTTTTACCGACACGGCCTCGCCAACTTCGGTGATCGTCACGAGGCGATTCTCCGTGGCGGCAATGCCGGGTACGATGTTCGCGAGCGAACGCCCGATACTGTCGCGCGTCATGCTCTCGGCCACGATTCCCTCGAGGCGGACGGCCCCGCGATCCATGAGCGTCCAGCGTACATGCTCGTTTTCCTCCCGCAGGATCGAGCGGAGGGCCGGCTCGATCGTTGCCGTCGGGGAAAGCGTCAGCCCGACATCGATGTCGGCGAACGCCTCACGAACTTCCGCGATCCGGTCGTCGTTCCCGAGCACGCCGCGAATATGCGGTGTTCCGTCCCCGGACTGTTCGAGCAGCAGCTCTCCACCGAGACCGAGACCCTTCAGCCGCTCGTTGACGAGCGCAAGCGGGTCCGGATCGGACCCGAAGCTGGCAGAGCCGATCGCAAGGCTCGCGATGACCGCGAGCACGGCCGCGCCACCGGCAACCAGAAGCCCCGGACGCCCCGTCGCTCGGTGCTCCGCATCATCTCCTGTCACGCCACCGATGGGTGTTGCATCGGTAAAAAGGAGGCAGGTCGAACCGACATGAACGATCGCCGGCATGTCCAGACGTGTCGATTTTCCCGCTGCGAGCTCCGCCGTCGGAACGCTGTGGCGTGCTTCGAGGCGGATGGACCCGGTTTCCACCGAGATCTTCGGGCGGTTTCCATCGATTTCGAGTGTGAACGCGAATGCCGGCATGTCGGACCCGAAGAGCACGATCTCGCATTCGAGATCGCTGCCGAACCGGTAGGTGCCGTTCGCGAGTTCGCGCTTCGCACCCGAATTCCTGCCTGTCGCGACAATGACACTGAGCACGTTGGCACCGCACATTCCGTATGTCCGGACCACGCTGCCCGAACGCGATTGACCGGACGAGGGCATCCGGTCCCGAAGAGGCATGCCGGAGACGTCCGCCCCCGGCATGCCGGTTCAGAAGATACGATCAGCGATGCCGATCAGCCGGCGCGAACGTTTC
>JAGREZ010000506.1 GCA_020446285.1 Geminicoccaceae bacterium | reverse complement strand
TATCTAACGCAAATTGAGCCTTTTCTTTCCTCAGATGATCGCCAGATCGCTTTGCGTCACGAGTGTGTCGAGGCCGAGTGATGTGTCGATTGCGAGGATCACGTCATTATAGTCGGCATCGGTCGAGCCGGTTGCCTTGTCCTCGATGCCGATCACCGTCTCGCCGTCGAGAATGCCGGAGACGACCTGTGTACCGCCGCCGGGATTGAGTGCATTGGCAAGGCCGTCGGCGCTGTCGCCGTCGGTCATGTGCATGATGTCGCCGAGAACGATGGTCTCGCTGCCGTCGGCGGCGGTGTGCACGAGTTCGGGTATCGTCGAATCGAGCGTTGCCGGGCTGCCGTCGCCGTTGCGGAATTCCAGTGTCCCTTCCGCGAAGAGCGACGGATCGTTGAGATCCGCCCCGTCAGCAACGAGAAACAGGCCGAATTCGGTTCCCGGTTGCAGTTCGCCCGCATCATAGAGGAGGCCCAGCGGGACATCGTCGCCCGTCGACAGCGGACCGCCGCCCGGACGTGCACCGGCCGACGCCAGATCGGAGGCCTCGCTCTGCTCGATGCGCTCGAAGACGATGCGCGGATCCGTGATTTCCCCGTCGTCACCGACGAGATAGACACCGAGCACGCTCTGGAATGCGGCGAATTCATCCATGAAGGTAAGGACCGCATCGCCCGCATCGCCGATGACGAACTGTCCGCGGGCGACACCGTTGATATCGCCCGCATCGATCGGCAGTCCCTCCACCAGGGATGGCAGGGTCGAGGATGCCGGCTCCGAGGCTCCGGCTTCGAACGCACCCGCGTCGGGATCGTCGTCGCGAGCGAGCCCTCTCTGGTCGGCATCGACCCCGTCGGCGGGAATGGCCGCGCCGATGGCCGGATTGGACGGGTCGTCGAGAAGGGCGATGGTTCGCGTCGACCCGCCATTGTCGGCGAGCTGACCCGTCGCGAACACATCGGCGATCGTCACGCCATCGCGACTCGAAAGCACATTCCCGCCAGCGTCATCGAAACTGCCCTTCACGGAAACGAAATCACCATCGCCGACGACGAGACTGTCCTGCAGCACGAGGGTCGCACCCGCCTCGACCTCGATGCCGGCGGAACTCGTCTCGTCGAAATTCGGATCGACCGGCACATCGGGTCCGATAATGGTCACATGATCGACCAGCGCCTCACTGCCGGCGCGCAGAAGGATCCCGCGATCGGCCGCCAGTGCATGGCCGTCGAGCGCGTTCCCCGTCACCGCGACGATGGTGCTGTTCTCGACGATGACCGTGCCGTTGAAGACGATACCGTAGGAACCGTAATTGCCGCCAGCCTCGATGGTCGAACCGGAGACGGTGATCGAGCCCGCGCCGTCGATCGCCCGCGCCGATTCCCCGACCGCACGGATGTCGCTGTCGGTGATCGTGATGGCCGTGTTGCCGAACGTGTTCACGGCCTTCGGACCATAGCCGCTGACCCGGATCGTGCTGTCGGCGATCTCCACGGCACCACCGTCGGCGAGAACGCCCTGGGAGTATTCGCGCGTGGCCTCGAGTGCAACGCGTTCCAGACTGATCGTGGAATCCGTCGAGTTGACGAGCGGGATACCGTAGAATGACCCGTCACCCAGCGACAGATCCTCGATCCGGCCGCTGGCGCCGGCGAAGTCGAAGATGGAATGATAGTCGCCGCTGCTCGTGATGCTCATGGAACC
>JAGREZ010000505.1:306-3800 GCA_020446285.1 Geminicoccaceae bacterium | reverse complement strand
ACCCTCACGAAGTGGGCACCCGCGACCGCCCCGTGCCCACTTTCGGAGGTCAGCCGATCGGAATCAGCGCCTGAATCTGGTCCGCATTGCCATCGCCGCAGCGCGTCGCCACAGTGCCCGCACCGCCCGCACACCCGTCCCTTCCGGACACGACCGGCCTTGGCCTTCCGGTGACCGCGCGCACTGCCCGCGACGTGGCGTTGCCGCTCGAAACCGGGGCGACCGCGCGGATGGCGGCAACCCGCGACGCCGAGCGGCCGGTGCTCGCACGGGAGGCCCCCGTTGCGCAGGGCTTCACCGGAAACGGGCTGCCCACCGGAAACGGGCTGCCAATGCCGGCGCGGCTGACGAGTCCGGCTCCGGCGGTCACGGCACAGCCCCTGCCCGCATTCGCGACGGTTCGCGTCATGGCCGAGAGACGACCGCAGGCATCCCGGTCCTTCCGTCACACAGTGACGAGCCGCAATGAGCGTCGCACAGCGACGAGCCGCAGCAATGACGATCCCATGATCTCGACCCGCGAGGCCGTCGAGGAACGCCTTGCAAGAATATTCGGCGTTCTCGAGGCCATCGGCCCGTTCTCGATCCGCCAGCGTCCCGCCGCTCCCAGAACACGCGTGCTTGTGGAAAAGCTCCTCGGCAAGCCCGTTTTCAGGACTGCGGACACCACAAACCTGCCGCAGGCGCCAAGAGAGCGCCTGATGGCGGTCGAAAGCCTCCCCTCCCCGGACATCCACGGCGTCGGCATCGAACCCGCGGCCGGGCGCCATGACCGCGATACCAGCCCTGCACTGCCGGCAAGCGGCATGTCGGAACAGGCACCGGCACCGAAGCACACGCAGACCGACGAAGGCGGCGACGGTGACCCGATGCTCGACCGCATCAGGCCCGTCCGCGCCTGCGAAATCTACTTCTCGAAAGATCCATCCCGCGATGCCGCCATCCACGAACTCATGCAAAAGCTCTGCAATCGCGTGTCATGACGACGACTGGCCCGTCCACTGACGGAATCGAAATACCGCCAGAACGCTCCCGATTGGATGTAATCGGGAAGCGTTCTGGCTCATTGTTTCGCCGCATTTCCTGATCGTCTGGATGTTTCCATCCAAACGGGAAACTCTATCCCGCCTTGCGCGCCGCCCTGATGGCATCGGCATAGAGGGCGGCGTAGCGGTGTGCCGGGCGTTTCCAGCTTACCTCGCGTGACATGCCGCGTTGTTGCAGGGCGCGGAACGTGTCGCGGTCGCGGTGCAGGCGCACGGTCCGCGCGATTGCCGAAACGAGCGAATCGACATTCACCGGACTGAGCTGCACGCCCGTTCCGACACCATCGGCAAGAGCCGCGTCATTGGCGTCGATGACCGTATCGGCGAGCCCGCCGGTGCGCGCGACGACCGGCACGCAGCCATAGCGGAGCCCGTAGAGCTGTGTCAGTCCGCAAGGCTCGAAGCGCGAAGGAATGAGAATGGCATCACAGCCGCCCTGCAGAAGGTGCGACAGCGGCTCGTCATAGCCCATGATGCAGCCCACACGGCCGGCATGGTGGACGGTAGCGGCGGTAAAACCGCTTTCCAGCGCCGGATCGCCGGCACCGAGAAGGACGAACTGGCCGCCCATTTCGACCAGTTGCGGCAGCGCCTCGAACAGGAGGTCCATGCCCTTCTGCCAGGTGAGACGGGTCACCGCGCAGAAGAGCGGCGCGTCGGGATCGGCATCGATTCCCATGCGTTTCTGCACCGCAAGCCGGTTCTTCGCCCGGCGTTCGAGCGTCCTGGCGTCATAGGTGGCGGCGAGACTGCGGTCCGTCGCGGGGTTCCACACCGCATCGTCGATCCCGTTGACGATGCCGACGAGATCGGCGCGGCGTGCCCTGAGCAGACCGTCGAGGCCCATGCCGAAATCCGGCGTCAGGATCTCCTCGGCATAGGTGGGGCTCACCGTGGTGATGCGGTCGGCATAGTGCAGCCCGGCCTTGAGCGCACCGATGCCGCCATAATATTCGACACCGTTCACATCGAAGGAATGGGCCGGCAGGCGCAGCGCGTCGAGCATGGTGGCCGGAGCCTGCCCCTGAAAGGCGATATTGTGCACCGTCATCACACTCGCCGGTCGCGGCTTGCCGGACAAGGCGAGATAGGCGGGTGCGAGACCGGCCTGCCAGTCGTGACCATGGACGACATCGACCCTGTAGCCCGCGACCAGCCCCTGACCGATCATCGCCGCAACGAGCGAGAGTGCCGCGAAGCGTTCGGTATTGTCGGGCCAGTCGCTGCCATCGGGAGCAAGATACGGGTTGCCCGGACGGTCGTAGAGATGCGGCGCGTCGATCACGATCAGATCGAGCGATCCCGCCACCTTCCCGGCTGCGAGCAGAACCGCCGGTCCGCCCATCAGATCATCGATCCGGGCCACGATCCGCGGCTTTTCGAGCGCCGAACGCACGGCCGGATAGCCGGGCACCAGCGTTCGCACATGGACACCCTCGGGCGCCAGCGCTCCGGGCAATGCACCGGCAACATCGGCAAGGCCACCCGTCTTGATCAACGGGAACAGTTCGGAGGTGACGGAAAGAACCTCGATCATGCGCGGTTTCTGCCAATCCACTGGTGAGCGATGTGCCGGGCACCGGCATGTTCGGCGAGCAGGGCGGATGCGCGCGCGACCACGGCATCGTCGAGCAGGCCGGACCCGAAATCGAAGATCACGAGCAGCACCCGGCTGCAATCGCCCGTGACCATGCTGCGCTCGCTGTCGGAGGTCGGCGAACCGAACGGCCCGCTTTCGTCGGCGAGAACCGGGAGTCCCTCGAGATTGAGCGGTCCGCGCCCGATCCCCGCATAGCTCTCCCCCGCCCCGGCCGCGCGCAACACGATGTCATCGCCGATGGACGCACGATCGTAGGAGCCGATGGAGAGGCCCGTTTCCAGCGAGAGGATATTGTTGATGTCGACGATCATGTTGATCGGCCCGAGCCCCTTGCCCTGCGCCACCCGCCTTGCAAGGGCTTCCGCGGCCGGACGGTAGCGGCCCGGATCCTTGCCGAGCGCCTTGTAGGCGGCGCGCGTGGCGGCGATGGCGGGCTGATCCTGCGGGCGCATGTCGGCATACAGCACACCCGTGTCGCGCGTCACCCGGTCGAGCAGATCCAGAAGCGGCTTCGGGCTCGCACCGACCACGATCTCTGCGGCGATCGCGGCCATGCTCACCGGCGCGGGCACGCGCCCGTCCAGATCGGGATGGATCCGCAGCGACACAGGTCGACAGGCGCTCATGGCGAGGGCTCCACCAGCTCAGCTCCCGTCGAGGACGAACCAGAGCGTGGCCAGCGGCGGCAGCGAAAGCAGGGCCGAATAGGGCCGGCCATGGCTGGCGATCTCCTCGGTATGGACGGCACCGAAATTGCCCACACCGGAGCCGCCATAGAGATCGGCGTCGGTATTGAGGATCTCCCGCCAGCAGCCCTGCTGATAGAGGCCCAGGCGGTACTCGCGCGG
>JAGREZ010000505.1:0-231 GCA_020446285.1 Geminicoccaceae bacterium | reverse complement strand
TTTTCCGCGTCATTGGCTTCCAGCCATTCGAAGCCGCGGGCATCGCAATCGAGCCTGTGCATGGCCGGTGTGCCGGCATAGGCGCGGTTGAGATCACGGATCAGCGTCTGCACGCCCTTGTGCCAGTGGCTGTCGAGCAGATGCCAGTCCAGCGACTGCTCGGCGTTCCATTCGGCACCTTGTGCGAATTCCTGCCCCATGAACAGCAGCTTCTTGCCCGGATGCGCCCAC
>JAGREZ010000504.1 GCA_020446285.1 Geminicoccaceae bacterium | reverse complement strand
GTGCGGATGTCGCCCTTGTCGGTGCGCACGATCCAGCTTCCGTCGGCCTGCGCCTCGGTGGCGGTTACCGGGGTGAAACGATGGATCTCCGCTCCCCGCTGTCTCGCACCGAGCGCATAGGCGTTGGTGACGCCCGACGGATCGACATTGCCGCCATCGGGCTCGAACATGATGCAGCGCACACCATCGAAATCGGTGAGCGGGTGCAGCCGTTCGGCCTCGTCGCGGGTGACCTCGTGAAAGTTCATGCCGTAGCGCCGGGCCTTTGCCGCCTGCAGCCGCAATTGCTGCTCGCGGGCTTCGGTCTGCGCCAGATAGAGACTGCCCGGCTGGAAGATGCCGCAGCTCTGGCCGGTTTCCGCCTCAAGCTCGCGGTAGAGGTTCATGGTGTAGTGCTGCAACCGCGAGATATTGGTCGAGTCGTGCAGCCCGTGAATGTTGGCGGCGGCGTGCCAGGTCGAGCCGGAGGTGAGTTCCGAACGCTCCAGCAGGACGACATCCCGCCAGCCGAGTTTCGCCAGATGATAGAGGATCGAACAGCCGATCACACCGCCGCCGATGACGACGGCCTGGGCATGGGTACGCATGGTCGTTTCTTTCAAGGTTCGCCGCTGCCGATCGCTTCCTTGCGCCGGGCGACATAGGCATCGAGAGCTTCGCGGATACTCGGATCGATGGCAGGCGGTTGATAGTCGGCAAGCGCCCGTTGCCAGATTTCGGTGGCACGGGTCAGTGCCGTTTTCGCCCCGGCCGCCTCCCAGTTGCCGTAGGCCGCCCAATCGGAGAGCAGCGGGGTGTAGAACGCCGTCTCGTAGCGTTCGAGCGTATGCGCCTCGCCGAAAAAGTGCCCACCGGTCGGTACGCCGGCAATCGCATCGAAACCGAGCTCGGCCTCGCTGAAATCGACGGGGCGGAGGATCTCCATGAGATTCTGCAGGATCTCGACATCGAGCACGAGCTTCTCGAACGATGCGGTAAGCCCGCCTTCGAGCCAGCCGGCGGCATGGTAGATCAGATTGCCGCCGCCAAGTGCTGCCCCGAAGCTGGCAAAACAGGTCTCGTAGGCCGCCTGCAGATCCACCGCGTTCGAAGCATTGGCGTTGGAGGTGCGGTAGGGCAGGCCGTAGCGCCGGGCGAGCTGACCGGCGATGAGATTGGCCTTGGTGTTTTCCGGCGTGCCGAAAGCGGGCGCGCCCGATTTCATGTCCACGTTCGAGGTGAAGGCGCCGTACATCACCGGCGCTCCCGGCCGCACGAGCTGGGTGAGCGTGACCCCGAACAGCGCCTCGGCATTCTGCTGCGCCATCGCGGCCGCGAGGGTCACCGGCGTCATCGCACCCATGAGCGTGAAGGGCGTGATCGCCACCGGCTGGCCATGCGCCGCCATCGCCATCAGCCCCTCGGCCATCTCGCCATCGAGCAGCCTTGGCGAATTCACCGAGATGATGGTGATCACACCCGGATCGTCCCGCATCGCCTCGACCGGCATGCCGCGGGCGATCGCCATCATCTCGATCCCGTCCATCGCCCGGCCGCGGCCGATGGCGGTGCAGTGGAAGGAGAGATCGCTGAGCGTCAGATTGGCCCGGTAGGTGTCGAGATGACGATTGTTGGCCGGCAGTTCCTGCGGCGCGGTGACCTGATTGCCGATGATGTGGATGGCGTTGAAAGAATGGGCGAGACGGATGAAATTCTCATAATCGGCGAGCGTGCCGGTGCGCCGTCCTCGGATCTGGTCATGGACGTTGGGCGGCCCGGCGACGAGGCCGAAGGCCATGTGATTGCCGCCGATGACCAGTTTTCGGTCCGGATTGGAGCCGGTGAGCGTGAATTGCGACGGTGTCGTGGAAAGTGCGTGTTCGACCAGTTCATGATCGATGCGGACGATGCCCTCGCCACGATCCACCTTCGCCCCGGCCCTCTCGAAGAGATCGAGCACCCGTTCGCTCAGGACCCTGACGCCGAGTTCGCCGAGGATCCGAAGCGAGGTGTCGTGAATGGCCTGAAGTTGCACAGGATCGGCGATCTCCATCGGCGGATAGGGATTCCGCGGCTGCCGCCAGGGCAGCTGCACCAGTGCGTTGGCCTGGCGCGCTGGCCGGCTGCGCCCTCGCCTGCCGCGTGCGGCATCGCGTGTCATCGGCTGCTCCCTGTCATTCCTGTGTCATTCCTGTGTCGCTCATGCGGCGACCGGGCTTGCGACCCCGCCGGGCGCACTCACGAGTTCGATCAGCCGCTCCAGCCCGCGCCCGTCGCCGAGCCCGGCGACCTCGCGTTCGATCCCGATGGTTCGCGCGGCACCCAGAACCGGCTCCGCATTCTCCCGGAACTTCCGTTCGACGATCGCCATCGGCACCGGCGCCTCGGGGTCGCCCAGCGCCTCGGTGGTGCCGGACGAGAGCCGCCTTCCGTCCCTGAGGAACAGCGTCACGCGGGAGAAGCGCCGGGCCGGAAAGGCGGCATTGTAATCGTCATCCTCGACGATGGTCATGCCGGCGGCGAGCCTCGCGATCTCGGGATCGCCGAACGCCGTCTCCATCACGTCATCGGGCGCCACACGCCCCCTCACCATCGCGACGGCCGCCGGAAAGGCCGTCGAATACTGCGCCTCCTCGGTCGTTTGCGGCGCCCGCGTCGCAAGACGCAGGGACTGGTGAAAGGTGGCGATCTCGATCCGCTCGACATCGACGGAGGCAACACCATGACGGTTACGCAGGTCGAGAACGGCCTGCGCCGCGGGCTGCGCCCACCGGCAAACCGGATAGAGCTTGAAATACTGTTCCGCGATCCGCCAGTTCGTGCCGAGATCGCCCCAGAGATCGGCGACATCGGCCCCCTCGACGGTGACGGCCGGTGCGCCGGTAAACCCGTCTCTCGCCAGATAGGCCGCCGAGACACCGGCCATCGCCCCCCAGCCGGAACCGTCCTTGACCATGGTCGGATGATCGACGCAGCGCATCATCTGGCTGCGCGGTCCGTGATATTCGCCAATACCGATCGCCTCGCGGGTGCGCCGCGCATCGAGCCCCAGCACGCGGGCGCCAAGCGCCGCCACGGCCACCGCCACCCACGCCCCGGAGGTATGATATTCCGCCGCTGTCCGGTGCAGTGCGATGCCCGCGCGCGTGCCGATCTCGTAACCGACGACGAGGCCCGCGAGGAACGCCCGGTCATCCAGCGCGCCACGGGCCGCGCAGACCGACAGGAGACCGGGAAACACGCCGCAGCCGACATGGCCCTTGGTGAGCTTGTGGCCGTCATGGGCATCGAGCGCGTCGATGGTCATGCCGCCGGCGAGTGCTGCCCCGGCGGGGCTCGTCATGCGACCGTCGAACAGCATGGGAGCACCCTGTCCACCCGCACCGAACTGGTCGGCGGCATGATCGCGGATGAGCCGCGACATGTCCGTACGGCTGCCGCCGGCGGCAACACCGACGAGATCGAGCAGCCAGCGCCGGCCGAGCGCCAGCATCGGCTCGGGGATCGACCTGCAGTCGCTGTCATGGAGAAAATCGTGAAACGGGCTTGCCATCGTTCAATGTCCGGTGAAATGGGCGGGTCGTTTCCC
>JAGREZ010000503.1 GCA_020446285.1 Geminicoccaceae bacterium | reverse complement strand
GCGATCCGCTCTGGTACTCGGTCGGCGCGCGCATCATCCGCGCCATCGGCACCGATGGCGTGCGCTTTCATCCGCAACTCTCCGCCTTCCAGTGGGCCGCCTGCCGCATGGGCTGGTCGCTTGCCGACATCGATCTCCTGACGGTCCATGGCCGCGCCATCGCGCAAGTGATCCCGAACGTTCAACCCGGCGCGAGAATGATCCTGCTCGCCCGCGACCGAACGACGCCCGGCGATCTCGCCGCCCTTCTCGTCGAACGGGGATTTTCCTCCTCCCGCATGGTCGCACTCGCCCATCTCGGCGGCCCGCTCGAGGAGCGTTTCGAGGGCGTCGCGGAGAGCTGGCGGAACGAGGTGCCGGATTTCCATGTTGTCGCCGTCGAATGCCGCCTCGATGCCGGCCGGAGCTGGTTGCCGCGCATGGCCGGCCTGCCCGACGAGGCGTTCGAGCATGACGGACGGATGACCAAGCGCGAGGTGCGCGCCATCACGCTGGCGAAGCTGGCGCCGCGACGCGATGCGATGCTCTGGGACATCGGCTGCGGCTGCGGTTCCGTCTCCATCGAATGGATGCGGGCAGCGCCGGAGACACGGGCGATCGGGCTCGAACCGCGTGCCGACAGGCGGGTCATCGCCGCGCGCAATGCCCTTGCTCTCGGCACGCCGAAGCTGGAGCTGCTCGACGCGCGCGCGCCGGACGGTCTGGACGGTCTGCCCCGGCCCGATGCCGTCTTCGTGGGCGGCGGGCTGAGTGTGGAAACGATCGGGCATGCGCTGGACGCGCTGTCGCCGCATGGCCGGCTCGTCGTCAATGCGGTCACGCTCGAAAGCGAGGCCATTCTTCTCGACATGCACGGGCGTCATGGCGGCGAGCTCGTCCGCCTCGCGGTCAGCCGCGCAAAGCCCGTCGGCGGGCTGCACGGATGGCAACCCATGATGCCGATCACCCAGTGGAGCATCGAACGATCTTGAGTGGAAAACTGTTCGGCGTGGGCGTGGGACCGGGCGATCCGGAACTCGTCACGCGCAAGGCATGGCGGCTGATCGAGGGTGCGCGGGTGGTGGCCTATCCGATGCCGGATACGGGCGAGAGCTTTGCACGGTCCATCGTCGCCGGCGCGATACGCGCCGATGCAACCGAGATTCCCATGATCGTGCCGATGCGCACCGGGCGCTTCCCGGCGCAGGACATCTACGAGGATGCCGCCGCCCGCATCGCGGTCCATCTGGATGCGGGCGAGAATGTGGTCGTTCTCTGCGAGGGCGATCCGTTCTTCTACGGCTCGTTCATGTATGTGTTCGCCCGCCTGTCCGCGCGGCATCCCTGCGAGATCGTGCCGGGCGTCTCCTCGGTGATGGCGGTGGCCTCGGCGCTGCAACGTCCGATCGCCGGCCGCAACGATGTGCTCACCGTCATTCCCGCCACCCTCGATGAAGCGGAGATCGAACGCCGGATCGAAGGTGCCGACGCGGTGGCGATCATGAAACTCGGCAGGCACATGGGCAAGGTGCGAACGGTCATCGAACGCATGCGGCTTGCCGACAGGACCGGCTATGCGGCGCATGTCTCGCTCGAGGGCGAACAGCTCTGTCCGTTGCGCGAGGCACCGGACCATCCCCCCTATTTCTCCATGCTCCTGCTCTACAAGGGAAGCGATCCGTGGCTGCGCTGACACCCGCCATCGTCACATTCAGCCGTGCGGGAGCGCATGTGGCCCGCATGACCGGCTATGAGCTGCACAGTCTTCGCGGCCGGGTCGAAGCCGCCGATGTCACCTTCGACGATGCCATGGAGCATATCGCGGCACTGTTTGCCGCCGGGCGGCCGGTGATCGGCATCTGTGCCGCCGGCATCCTCATCCGCGCCGTCGCACCGCTGCTCGCCGACAAGCGCGCCGAGCCGCCGGTGATCGCGGTGAGCGAGGATGGTGCATCCGTCGTGCCGCTTCTCGGCGGCCATCGCGGCGCCAACCGGCTGGCGCGCGAGATCGCGACCCTCTTCGGCACGAAGCCCGCCATAACCACCGCCGGCGATATTGCGCTCGGCATCGCCCTCGACGAACCGCCGGACGGCTGGTGCCTCGCCAATCCGCAGGATGCGAAAGCGGCCATGGCGACGGTCCTGCGCGAGGGCGGTGCGCAGCGTCGCGGCGATCTCTGGCCGATGCCGGAACTCGCCCGTTGCGGCAGTGTCACGCTCGAAGCTTCCCTCGGCCCGGTCGGGGGCGGACCTGACCATCTCGTGTATCATCCGCGGACGGCCATCGTCGGCGTCGGCTGCGCGCGCGGCTGCGACGCGAACGAGCTGCAGGCACTCTTCGAGCGGTGTCTCGACGAGGCCGGCATCGCACCCGGTGCCATTGCCGCCATCGCCACGGTCGACATCAAGGCCGACGAACCCGCCATCCGTTCGCTCGCCGCCAGACATGCCCTGCCCCTTCGCCTGTTCACGGCCGCCGAACTCGAGGCGCTCACACCGCGCCTCGCCAACCCGTCGGATATCGTCTTCGCCGAAGTGGGTTGTCACGGGGTGGCGGAAGCGGCGGCACTGGCGGCGGCCGGCGAACGCTCGGCGCTGCATCTGGAAAAGCGCAAGACGAACGCCGCCACCTGCGCCATTGCCCTTGCGCCCGAGCCCGTCACGGCAATGCGCGGGCGCAGGCCCGGCTCCGTCTCGCTCGTCGGCATCGGTCCGGGCCAGGCCGCATGGCGCACGCCCGAAGCGTCCCGCATCCTCGCGTCGGCGGATGAAATCGTCGGCTACGGTCTCTATCTCGATCTCGTTGGCGGGCTCTGCCGGGGCAAGCCGCAGCATCGTTTTCCCCTCGGCGAGGAAACCGAACGCTGCCGGTTCGCCCTCGAACGCGCCGGCGAGGGTCTCGATATCGCCCTCGTCTGCTCGGGCGATGCCGGAATCTATGCCATGG